>JBGSMH010000129.1:0-8549 GCA_041740275.1 Phycisphaerae bacterium | reverse complement strand
GGCGGTGCTGCTGTTCGCCGGCGAGAACGACAACCGCTTCCCCAGCGGCGGCACGCTGACCAGTTCTTTTGCCTGGCAGGAAGTGCTGAGCTGGACCGTGTTCAAGAAGCCTTCGGGGTATATTCATCGCATTGGCAATATCGGCGGTGGTGCCAGGCTCTACTGCCCGGCAGCCGAATCGCTGAACCGCGCCACCAGCACCAATGTCGAACGAACGAAGCGAACCTACGTCCTCAATTCCCTGTTCATTACCGGTGTGGATATTCCGCCCAGCTACCGCTGGCCGACCCCTATTCCCGCAGCGACCGTTACCAGATACGAGCGTGGGTATCGGCTGTCCCAAGTCAGCAGTCCCTCGACCAAGATCCTGGGGTGGGATGCGAACGCCTCGCGAGACGCCTGGCGCGGCCAAAGCATAGCCCTTGTCGATAATCTGCCGGTCCCCTGGTACGGCGACGTCGATGGCAACTGGGCCTTCCGACACGGCAAGTTCAATGCCCTCAATCTGCTGTTTGCGGATGGCCACGTTGAAACCGAGCGTAAGTCGAACGACGTCGTCAAATCCTCGCGTTACGCCCGCTAACTCAGATTTTGTCAGATCGCGTGGAACAGAGTGTCATTCCGAGCGTCTTCGCGAGGAATCTACTCGCCCATTCACGCGTTTGGCCAAGGTGGACTTCACGCACTCGGCAATAGACTAAAGAAACCCGTGTTCATCCGACCGAGTTGGGCGATCTGTGGCCTACCTGCCTTGGAATGTATCGCCGATGCGGAGTTTCGTAGGGCACGCTATCTGCGTGCCGTCCCAACCGCTCGCGCGACAGCGGCACGCAGATAGCGTGCCCTACAAAATCTTATTGGGGCTACACGGCAATCGCCTCAAAACATCCGTGTTCATCCGATCAATCCGTGTGATCTGTGGCCAATCTGCCTTGAAATGTAGCGCGGACGACGCGTCGGGTAACATGAGGCCATGCACGCGCGGCGGCGAATCCTCGGATTGATCTGGACGACCAGCGTCATCCTCTCCGCCCTCCTCTTCCTCGCGGCGGTGGGGATGTGGGGGAGGTCGTATTGGCGGTGCGACATTGTGCTGCATACAGAGCATGCCCCGCGGACTGTGAAGTTTCTGGCAATGGGTTCCGAGAGTGGACGCGTGGAACTGGGTATAAACCACCTCTTAGCCACTGAGCCAGCGCCGCTTGGTGAATCCTACCCAAGCGGCTGGGTGCCGCATGGATGAAAATGGGATGCTTTCGACGCAAAACAGCCCACTGATCATTTCAAGTATTCGCGCTTCGGCTTTGGATATAGTCCGCTCAGTCGCAAGCAGGCGTTTGGAGTCAACATTTTAAGATGGGCTGTCGGCGTCCCGTACTGGTTCATCGCCCTGCTCTGTCTCCCCCTGCCGCTGATCACGTTCCGTCGTTTGCGAAAGAAACGACGGATCGAGCGTGAAAAGCGCGAGGGATTGTGTCGCGTCTGCGGCTACGACCTGCGCGCCAGCGTCGACCGATGCCCGGAGTGTGGGACGCCGTTTGCCGTGGTGACTGAGAAACGTGGCGAGGCGGGAGGCCTGTAAAACCAAGGGAATCGAAATGTGAACTTGTCCCGCTCGGGTTTCCCATTGCCCACCCCCAATCCGCTATATTATCGACTCATCAAGTGTGGTATCTTGCGGTCTAGTTCGCCGACTGATGCTCCTAACCAGGCTTTGAGTATCAATATTGCGAGTCTCGCCGAGTGGCATCTCCGGCTTAAACTGAGGCTGTATGAGCGAAGTAATGTACGATCAAAGTAGTGTGTTAATCATCAGCGTCCTGTGTCTTTCCCTGCTCTTGATAATCGAGATCGGCTATCGGATTGGCAGTGTGTTTAAGGGGCGTGCTACCAACGCAAACCGGTCACAGATCGTCGCGATCCAAGGATCGTTATTGGGTATTCTCGCGCTAATGCTCGGATTTACATTTTCTTTGTCGCTTCAGCGGTACGACGGACGCAGTGCCGCTGTCGTCCACGAAGCGAACGCGATTGGCACGACCTACCTTCGTGCCAAGCTGCTGCCAACATCCTTTCGTTCAGAGGCGCGCAAGGGCGTTCGCGAGTATGTTGATCTGCGTGTCGCAGCGAGCACGTTCAGTCTCGCCGACGACCATAAACGACGTGAGCTCCTGCAGAAATCCGACGCCAAGTTCGCCGACCTCTGGGATCTAGCCGCCCGTGCGGTCGAGGAAGACCCCAACCCGGTTCGCACGGGGATGTTTGTGTCGGCTTTGAATGAGATGACCGACTCGCTCAACTCACGCAACTCGGCGTTGGAAAGGCATGTCCCCGAGATCGTGCTTTTCCTGCTATACGGTACTTTCCTGATGACCGGTTGTATCGTCGGATTCGCGTCCGGGTTGTCAGGGCATCGCACGTCCTTCGCGACGTACATCATGGTCGGGCTGATCGTATTGCTGGTGTTCATCATCATCGACCTCGACCGTCCCCGTCGAGGGTTAATCGAGGTCAGCCAGAACAGCATGCTTGAACTTCAGAGGTCGATGGCGGGTGATTCTGATTAGTAACGTTTCCAAATAGGATTCTTGCGTTTCATGACGCGGTGATGTTGCGCGATCGATGAACACGAGAACCGACCCCGTTGGATCGCCTTCATGCGATCAAGCTCCAGTCCAAAACAATGCCCAGCGGCGGGTTAGGCATCTGGCATAGACGGGCGTACACCTCTGGGGCGCTCGCGGGCGAAACCGTTTCCGAAATGACCGGTCGGGCCTGCAACTTACCGGCCGCGAAAAAGGCGATGATCGCGCGGTGATCGTCCTTGCGGGTCCAGTGCCCGGGGTACGAATCAACCTGTGGCCGGACGTCATTGTGTGCGCCGATAAGCGTTACGCCGGGTTTGTGAAGCTGTTGGTAGTAGTCGATCTTTGCGTCCGACACGCGCGTGCAACCTAGCAGGCTGATTCGGCCCTGACGCGCCACGCACGCCAGCGCCTGTTGTAACGCAGCAGCAACGCCGGTCACCTCCACGATTCCGTTCACGCCCTGCCCACCGGTCAGTTGCTTAACTTTTGCTGCCAGATCGGGTTCGTCGGGGGAGAAGGCGGCAGTGACTCCGAGCTTGATCGCCAGATCGCGTCTCTGGGAATCGAAGTCGGAAACGATCAACGGAATCGCGCCGGATATCGCGGCGAACTGACACGCGAAAACTCCTAGCAATCCGAGGCCCATGATCATTGCCGATTCGCCCAGTTGCAGTTGCAGCTTGCGGACACCGTGCAAGCCCATTGATGCGATGTTGACGCACGCCGCTTCGATCGCGTGGACGCGGTCGTCACGGACCACGATCAGATCGCTCGCCTTTTGTACGGAGTGCGTGCAATGTGCGTTGTAGTGCGTCACCAGCACCCGGTCGCCGACGCGGACATCCTGCACGCCTTCGCCCACTTCAATCACATGCGCAACGCCGCTGTAGCCGGGGGTGTACGGGAAGCGGCCGGACGTGTTGGGAAGGCCCATCAGGTTTGCACGTTCGGTGCCCGCGCTGATGACAGTGTAGTCCACCTTCAAAAGCACTTCTCCCGCACCGGGCGACGCAATCTGGAACGGCCTGAGTACGGCGCGTTCTGGGGCTTCGAAGATGATTCGATGGGCTTGCATGATCAACAGCCTTTCGTGAGTGTTTCTATGTGACGCCGGAGCATTTCAAGCGGATGCACTCGCTCCTTCAACGGCGTGTTAAATCGGGGCAGGTCTCGAATGCCATTCATTTAACTCGTAAACCCTTATTTGAAAGCACTTACTAAGGATTGCGCGATCCGAGACCTTCTGTCAGAATAAGGGTGTTCAATCACTCTAAACAGGAGGCCAAGGATGCCTGACATTCTGCATGCGATCGCTTGTGTTCGCAACTCCAACCCCGAATCGTTGCTGCCGGTCGGTCAACTAAAGCGGACCGGTTCACATTTCTTTTTGGTCTGTTTTTTCAGACGCAATTTCGCTGCGAATCAGAATGGGGGGCGCACGGGCCACCACGATGATGACACGCACACAGACGGCTTGATTGCCACTTCTAAATCGGCAGTGCGACAAAATGACACCGAACAGGAAGGGGAAACGCGTCGCGAGCGACGCGGCTAACGGGGATTGGGGAATCGCTCGCGCGGGGGGGGTGACAGCCTGGTGTCAGGGGTGGTGAGAAATCGGCGGGTTTGCCTGTTTTTCGGCCGACTTTTTGGGTTTTCGGGGATATAGTCAGGTGGTCGTTCTTGCTGCGTTTGGGGATGCGTCGTTTGTGTTTCCACGCGCGGCGATCGCTCATTGACAAGTGAATAGAGAGGGTCAATCTTCGGCCGGAAAGATAGGAGTTGCAACAGTTGCACGCGGCGCGCAACACTTTTGGCGCGTCGGAATTTCTAAGTTCTGCGGCCGCCAGCAGTTATGATTTTCACATGGACGAAACCCGATGCAACAAATGCAACAAGTGAATCGTGCAACGCAAGATCGTGACAAAAATCCGATCCGCGTTCATCCGCGACCATCTGCGGTTTCAACGCATTTCTTGGCAGACCCATGCGGATCAGAAACTCATCGCCTGCTTAAAATCGTTCCAGCGTTGGTCGATCATCTCGCGGGTCGTGCTTTGCAGACCGGCAAGGGAGAAATCGCTGATCGTGTAGCTGGCGACGCAGGTGCCGTAGGCCAGGGCACGCTTGACGATCGCGGGGGTGACGTGGCCTTGCGTGGCGAGGTAGCCCATCATCCCCCCGGCGAAGCTGTCACCGGCGCCGGTCGGATCGACCACCTGCTCGGCAGGGAATGCGGGCAAAACGAACGTGTCACGATCGGTGACCATGAGCGATCCGTGCTCGCCCTTCTTGATCACGACAAACTTGGTCCCGTAGCTGAGCACCTCACGGGCGGCGGCGATGAGGTTCTTCTTTTCGGTCAGCAGACGCGCCTCGCCATCGTTGAGAACCAGGCCGTCGATCTTGCCGATCAGTTTGATCAGCTCGGTGCGCTCGGTCTGAATCCAAAGGTTCATGGTGTCGGCGACGACCAGCTTGGGCTTCTTGATATTGCCCAGCATCTGCTGCTGAAGCACCGGGTGCGTGTTGGCCAGAAAGAGGTATTGGCTGTCGCAGAAAGCGTCGGGGATCTTCGGTGCGTTTTCGGCCAGCACGTTCAGATCGACCTTGACCGTCTGGGCTTCGTTCATGTCCGACACATACGACCCGTGCCAGCGAAAGGTCTTGCTGCCTTTGCGAATCTCCAGCCCGGAGGTATCGACATCACGTCCCTTAAAAACATCGAAAAAGTCTTTGGGGGCATCTTCACCGACCGCACCGACGAGTCGAACGGGCGTAAAGAAACTGGCAGCATAGGCGAAGTAAATCGCACTGCCCCCGATAACGCTGTCGCGCCGACCGGCGGGGGTTTCGATCGTGTCAATTCCGATGGAGCCTGTGACGAGTAGGGACATAGTGGGTGTGTAGTTTGGAGTTTGACGTTTGACGTTTGGAGTTAGAGGCCGGGAAGTTGTCGTACTTTGACACGAGTTTCGGTGACGGTGTAGAGCATGCCCGGCTTGGGGCTTTTATAGCGGGCGAAGAGTCGGTCGATCGCGTCGTCCTGCTCGACATCCCCGCCGGTGAGTTGGAGATAGACGATCGCGCGGTTGAAGCGCGTCTTGGTCTCCAAAGGTCGATGCGCTAGATGCTTGTCGGTGGTGATGATGTCCAACTGCTGCATGGCAGCATGCTTGAGCAACTCATCCAGACCCACGGGCGCAGAATCCAGGGGATGTACCGAGTGTTTATGCCTGATCACCGCATCGGTGGCGGCGGGCGAGAGGTTTCCATGGATCATCCATCGCATCGGGGGAGCGAGCATACACCCGATCGGCCAGCGTTGCGACCGCAGCCCGCGATTTTACGCCCAGGATTGTGCGTTGGCCTTATCCACCGGCGTTGCCAGCACCGCCTGGGCGTGCCGTGCGAACTGGCCGCGCAGATCGCGGGCATAGGTGCAGAGGATCGACTCGCCCACGCCCTCAATGTCGCCGCAGAGGTACAGACCGCGAGCGAGATAAATCTCGCGCAGGGCGTTGTTGCGGGCTTCGGTTTCCTCGAGATTGGGATTGGCACCCGTCGCGACGACGGAGGTATCCAAATGAGCGTGTCCGGTCATGCCTGCCAATCGCAGGATCGACAAAAGCGATGTCGCAAGCGAAGCACCCCCCAGCGCAGCCGCTGCGATCGCGGCACAACGACAATGGGAAAACGCGCTGTCGTCGGCAAGTTGGTCGACCTTTTTCTTCACCGTCGAAATCGCTCGGGCGTCGCCGATGCGCCCGACCGACAGAATGACCGCATCAAGTCGGCTGGAGCTCATCCCGAACTGGCCCATCCCACGATAGTTCCAGCCGGTGTCCCATCCCTGGCGATCCAGTTGGGCAAGAAGCAGATCCAGCCCGGCACTATCGCCCATCAAACCCAACACCAACGCCGCATCTTCGGCCTTGGCGCGGTCGGGATCGGAAAGCTTCTTGATCAGACCGGGACGTGCCACATCGAAATTGGCGAACAGGATCGCGGCGTTCTTGAAATCGGTCGCACCCACTTCCACCGCAGCACCGACCACGTCGGCAGGCAGCGGGAACGAATCGGTATGCGTGGCGATCTCTGGGGCGAGCAACTTCAGATCGATCAATCGCTTCTGGATCGACCGCACATCGACTTCTCGCATCGCGCAACCCCGCTTGGCCGAATCGGCAGCGACCATCCCGGCGGCAAAGCCCTGGTTCTGTACATCGGCCTGCATGCGTATAACCGGCAAGGCGTCACGATGGGCACTCGCACCCAGTCCGGTGACGATCACCCCGTCCAAATCATGGGGCAACATCGCTCGTATCGGCACATGGGCGGTCAGCGGCTTCTTATCAGGAGCCAAGACGAAGAAGACCGGATGTACGGTAAACCCGTGCGTGTCGAAGTTGCTCGAGGCCGTCACCAGCGTGTCGGGGAAGGTGCGCTCGGCAAGGATATCCAAAGGCGACAACTCGACATCGCCGACGATCTGCCGACGCTCACGCGAATCGACCAGAGGCGAGGTGTCGAACTCTTGGGGGAACTTGGCACGGGCGTTGGTCAACGCGTGCGTGACGCCTTCTGGATCGGCATCGTCGATGAAATTGTGATCCGAGTTGCGATAGTCAAGTACCGGATTGAGCGGAGACAAACCCGTCCCCTGACAGGCGACATGGTCCGCACCGATCCACCGCGTCTTGCGTCCGGCGGCGGCGGGGATGTCGGCGTTTCCAGTCGAATCGACAACCGCACCGGCCTCGACAACGCCCGCACCCCACGGCGTGGAGACCAACAGACCCGCAACGCGATCGCCCTTCATCCGAACCCCAAACGCGAAAGATCGCATCCAGGCATCGCCCCCGGCATCGCGCAACAGGCGGTGGTAGATCGCCATCTTCAGTTCGGGGTTCCAACGCGATTTATTGGTGGTGCGAATGGTGTCGGTCTGTTCGACCAGTTTGTCCAGTTCCTCGGTGAACCCGACGCGATTGCCGAACCAATAGGACGCGATCAACCCGAGCGTCCCGACGCCGCCCATGCCTGTTTGCGATTCAAGGACGATCGTTTTCGCACCGCTGCGTGCCGCCCCGATCCCCGCCGGTGCACCGCCTGTCCCACCCCCGGCGACAACGACATCGGCGCGATCCATCACCGCAAAACTCGGAATATCAATCCGCATCTGCCCCTGAGCGTCGCGCGTGAAAACCCGATCGACACGATCATCCCCGGCGACGGCGGATTTGGGTTGGATGCAATGCAGATCCGATCCCGGCGTGCGACGCTGAACCAACCGCCCCACGCGCCGGCCAAGCCGGGCCTGAACATCGGTCCGATCAAGGGTCTGAACGGCATCGGTTTCGATCGGCAGCAACCCATTGGCGATCAAGAGTCCGGGCATCGGAGAAAACGCCGCATCGGACACCGAATCAAGATTGGCTTGGGTGGTCTGTCCGCTGAGCACGATTGACGCCGACTGCGGGACAGTAGGCGCACACAATCGCACCGCAGGATCGACCAGCGACGCACGGAGCAGATGCGTGAACGATGCCGGCGAAGAGGTGGAGATCGCATCGACGGACAGTTGCCACGCCGACATCTCTTCGGTCTTGTCTTTGTTTGGAAGCACAATAGAGGTGCCGATCTCCCGAACTTCGCCTGCCCATTCGGGGGCGCGCGTCGCCAGGACGGTCCAGCCCGATCGGGATTTCGGGGTGGATCGCAGGGACGTCGCGACATTCGCCAACGACGCGACCACGCCAAACCGCGAGGCGTCGATCACCGTCCCACAGCGGATCGCAAACACCGCAGTCCGGGCGGCAACCAGCAGGCCCGATACCGCACCGCTTTCATCCGCCAACACCCCCACCGGACGCACGCTGTATAGATACGGCACGCCGGCGGCCAGCAACATCTGCTCGGCGGCGCGTTTCATGGCACCGGGGAACGGCGTGTCGCCGG
>JBGSMH010000128.1:0-3573 GCA_041740275.1 Phycisphaerae bacterium | reverse complement strand
TGCCCCGCTCGAAACAGCCCGATCTCCGTCGGCTGAGGCTCTTTGACCTTGACGATCATCTCGGCAAAGTCGAATACTTCCTTGGCCGACTGCACCATTTTTGCCCCGGCGGCGACATAATCGTCGTCCAGAAACCCGCTCCCCTCCCCAGCCATCGCCTGCACGACCACCTCATGCCCCGCCCGCACCAGCGTATCGACGCCCACCGGCATCACCGATACGCGATATTCGTCCGATTTGATCTCTTTGGGAACGCCAATTCGCATTGAAAATACTCCTGTTCGGTAGTCTATATCGCAGGAACAGCCGCGCCAAAGCGCAGCAGACAACACGGCAATCGTTTGATCCTGCCGGGCAATGCGCCTGTCAGATTCCGTTTACCCCACGCAACATCCTGCCGATAACCATGGGGGAGATGTTGTTTTTTCGCATCGCCTGACGAAAACCATGATTCAAGCCAACAACCCCCATTACCGTGCCCGGCTGTTGATTCTGGACGACGACCGGATCATCCTCCAGTCGCTCAGCCAGTTTCTGCGTCGCGAGGGGTACGACGTCCGAACCGCCGACAACGCGCAGCAGGCGATGTCGGAACTGGATGGCGGGCAGATCGACGTGGTGCTGGCGGATATCAATCTGCCGGGCGTCAAATCCCCCGATCTCCTGCGCGAGTTTCGCCGCCGCTACCCGCAGGTGATCGTGATCGTCGTCACCAGCTATGGCTCGATCGAAAACGCCGTCGAAGCCACCAAGCTCGGCGCCTTTGAATATCTGACCAAGCCGATCGTCGATGACGAGATTCGCGTGGTTGTCGACAAAGCCGTTCGCCAGCAGGCGCTGCTGGCCGAGAACTTTGCGCTTAAGAGCCAACTTGATCATCGCTTCGGCTTGGACAACATCATCGGCCGCGATCACCGCATGCAGCGCGTCTATGATCTGGTCGATGCCGTCGCCGACGGCCGCACAACCGTCTTGATCGTCGGCGAATCAGGCACCGGCAAATCGATGCTTGCCCGCGCCATCCACCGTCGCAGCGGGCGTCGCGATAAACCCTTTGTCGAAATCGCCTGCGGGGCGTTGCCTGAGACACTGCTGGAGTCCGAATTGTTCGGGCATGTGAAAGGCAGTTTTACCGGCGCGGTCTCCGACAAGCCCGGCCGATTCCTTGCCGCCGATGCGGGGACAATCTTTTTGGATGAAATCAATTCCGCGCCCCCGACCATGCAGGTGAAACTGCTGCGGGTATTGCAGGAACGCGCGTTTGAGCCAGTCGGCTCTCACGAAACCCGGACCGTTGATGTGCGATCAATCCTGGCGACCAACGTCGATCTGACACAGATGGTCAACGAGAATAAATTCCGTCAGGACCTGTTCTATCGCATCAACGTGGTGACGATCAGCCTGCCGCCGCTGCGGACGCGAACGGGCGATATCCCGCTCTTGGCGGAGCACTTTCTCAAGCGATTCGCACAGGAACTGGGTCGCAGGATCATCGGCATGAGCGAAGGCGTGATGCAGCGACTGGTCGAATATGGCTGGCCGGGCAATGTGCGGGAGTTGGAGAACGCGATGGAGCGTGCGGTAGTGCTGTGTCGCAAGCCGCGCATCGATATCGACGATCTGCCCGAGACGATTCAAGAACCAGGCCGATCCGTTACTTCGACGGCGGAGGGTCGTGCGATGGAGTATTCGACCGTCCCGATGCCGCTGGAAAAAGCGATGGAAAAACCGGAGCGCCACATCATCGAAGCCGCGCTTACCCGCAATAACTGGAATCGCCAGGCCACTGCCAGCGAACTGGATATCAACCGCACCACGCTCTACAAAAAGATGCGCAAGTACGGGCTGGATATTGGGGAAAGTAACTGAGCGACGCGAACGCGATCAACGCTTTTGGGATTCGGGATTGCGAAGCAAACTGGGCAGTTCTTCGGCACTGACGATGTGTCCCAGCCAGTGCGCTTTTTCGGCCTCGATCAATCGTCGCGCCAGATCCGAGTGATTGGAAATGTCGTCTTTGGTCCACGCGCGAACATCAACATAGGTATCAAACGCGCCCAGACGATCCTTGGGAACGATGCCGATCCAGACATCCGCACCCGGCCATCTCACAACATGCAGCGACAGCCCGGCCAGCACCCAACCGGCGAGCAAAATCAGAACCAGAAGCGTCTTGAGTGTGTTTAACATACGCCTGCACCCGCCACGTTACGCGTCTGTCTTTTCCTCGACGATTTCATCAACGGCGTCTTCGGTAACGTCCTCGGCGATCGCGTCCGACGGCTGATCAATCGCTGCGTGAAACGCCAGTTCGTTGGGCTTGACGCGGATCGGCTCGATCACCGCATTGTAATATCCGTGCGCGAAAAGGCCTTGTTGTTCCTGATAGGGAAAGTTGATCAGTTCACAGAACTCGCGGACCAGTTGCTGTGCCGCCGGATCGGTTTTTTCTGCCGCCTGGACGGCCTGACAATGTTTGCGATCGCGGAACTTCATCAACTGCACGAATCGGCCGCTGGTTTCTCCGCCTGCCCAGTTCGCGCCGACCTGCTCGTAGACTTCAAAATGGTCCGCTCCGATCTTGGCAAGGACGTGCCGAAACCGCTGCATCAGGTTGTTATGCGCTTTGCGCTTTTCCTTGGGGACGATGTAGCTGTTGGTCTGAAGGAGCATTGCTGGCTGTCTCTCCGGTCGAATTAACATTGTGCCACAGGATCGGACTTGGGGCAACGCTTTACGGTTCCCGCGAGCCCTTCGCAACACGATCCCGGTAGCTCGCCATCGCACGATCGACCCAGGACGGGACCAGCGTCCCCAATCCAAACACCACGCGCGCTGCGACACTTGGCCACACCTCCGGCCGCGGACGGGCGATCGCTTCGACCATGCGCCTTGCCACATGCGACACCGGCTGCGTCCAGCGATCCCGATCCCCCGAAGGCAACACCACCCGACTTTGCGACTCGGCGGTGCGTCCAAAATCCGTCTTGGTCATGATCGGATGCACACTCGTCACCGCCACCCGCTGGGGAGATAATTCCACGCGCATCGCCTCGGCGATCGCCAACTGTGCCGCTTTAGTCCCCGAATAGGTCCCCAGAAACGGCACCCCGCGCCGGCCGCACACCGACGACACGATCATCACCTGCCCGCGAAACCCATCGCGCAAATCCTGCTTGAGCATCCCCGGCGCGGCAGCATAGATCAGGTCGGTCGTGCCAAACACATTGGTCGCAAAAATCTCGCGTGTCTGCTGCGGCGTCGTCTGATCCACGGGCTCATACAACCCATACCCCGCGTTGGCGACCAGCGTGTCGATCCGGCCGAATCGTTCGACCGTTTTTTCGATTAGACGCGTGCAATCTTCGGTGCGCGAGACATCCGTCTCAACGCACAGGTGATCGCCGCCGAGTTGTTGATTGAGTGCTTTGAGTCGAGCCAACCGACGTGCCGCCAGCACCAGCTTTGCGCCGCGCGCGTGGCACGATCTAGCCAGTGCCTCGCCGATTCCGGCACATTCCGCAATGCCGTCAACCAACTCGCCAACCCGTCCGAAATCACCGCCATGATCGA
>JBGSMH010000127.1:0-2358 GCA_041740275.1 Phycisphaerae bacterium | reverse complement strand
GCGGCGACTTGCCCGGTTCCTTGGGATAGATCAGGGTCTTGGTGCTGCCATCAATTTCATAGGTGGTCGCTTCAAACTGATCCTCATACCCTTCCATGATCCACTTGGGAAATGAGTTCTCACGACGGGATGTGGGATTGGTCCCCACGATGCGAAAGGCGACCCGCTTGTTTAATGACTTAGCCAGGGCGAGGTTATCGTCGATCAGGTTCCACTTGAATTTGCCTTCGCCGTCCGGTTCAAAATCAACCCAATCCGGACGAACGTAGATCACCGATGCAGTCTCCATTGCCGCGGGCAGATAACCGCTGGCGGGGGGGCCATAGCTGTACATCGCCCACCCCTTGTTGGGATTGGGCGTGACGATTGAGGAGATATTGGTGATGCCGGGATAGACCGTGGCGATATTCGGATCGGCAGGCGTTTGCCGGCCGGCACCGCGCGGCTGAGTGGTCGGCTGGCTGGTGGAGGGCTGAGTCGATCCTGGCTGGATCGGTGCTGGCCGGGTCTGTGCACACGCCGTGGTAAAAAATCCCAGCAGGCACACGAGCATTGCCGGCCTGCAAAAATGGTGCAGTATCGCAGAGCGCTTGCGAGAAAGAACGGCTGCATTCAGGGGCGGTGTCATCATGGGATATTGTTCCTGTTCGAAATCGGGCAAACCTGTTGCGATGGTCATCGCGGGTCAAAAAATTCCAGAAAGACACGGCTAACTCACGCTATTGGCAGGTGATTCAAATGAGGCATTACGCCACTTGAGTACATATGCTGAGCGTTTGTTCGGTTCTGGCAATCCAAAGTGTACATGTCATACCACAATTGGGTCAAACTGTGTAAATCGGGTTTTGTGGATATTCTGGTGTCCGACGAAAATACTGGCCAACCCGTCCAGACCCCGGCTTGGATTTTGCTTCACATGACTTGTATCTGATGCCGGTTCCCTCGACACTTTGGGTCCGATGAAAGTGCTGGTTGTCGCCAATCTCGCCAAGCCCACGGTCAAGCCTGCCGTGGAGAAGCTCGTGCCGTGGCTGCAGGAACGTTGCGAAGTCGTCGGGGTCGAAGCCAACGGCGATTATGATCTGACAACCGAACCGGTCGATCTGATCATCGTCTTTGGCGGGGACGGGACGTTGCTTTCGGTCGCGCGCCGATTGAAGGGGCGACAGGTTCCGGTGATGGGCTTTAATTTTGGTCGGCTGGGGTTTCTGGCACATTTTTCACCCGAGCAGTTGCCCGATGTCCTCAATGAGGCAATCGCCGGAAAGCTGCCGGTCGGATCTCGATTAATGCTGGAGATGTCGGTTGTCCCGGCGGGGGCGAAAGTTGATCTGCTCGACCGACACGCGGTGGCCAGCAAGCGCAGATATCACGCGATCGGCCTGAACGACGTCGTGGTGACGGCGGGTTCGCCTTTTCGGATGATCGAACTGCAAGTCGGCACGGATCGCGATAGTGGCGTGCGGTATTTTGGCGACGGGCTGATCGTCTGCACCGCCAGCGGGTCCACCGCGTACAACATCTCCGCGGGCGGGCCGATCCTTAGCCCACGACTTGAGGCGATGTGCATCACGCCCTTGTGCCCGCACAGCCTGAGCTTCCGGCCGATTGTGATCAACGCCAGCCAGACGATCGTTCTGACCGCGATGCGGGTTAATCGCGGCACGGACGTCGTGGTCGATGGTCAGGAATCGTGCAATCTGACCAAAGGTGACCGACTGGTGATCGTCCGGGCCGATCAGGGCGTATTGCTCCTGGAAAACCCGCACGCGTCGGAGTGGCAGGCGTTGGGTGAAAAACTCAACTGGGCCAGCGTGCCAAACTACAACTGGAAGTAGCTAAATCCGGCGTTCTTTGTGGTCTGATCGAAGGCAGTGTATCTTGGCGGACTTGCACTGAAGCTCATCATGTTTCAAGAATTCCAAAAGATCATCGAATTGATTCAGCAGTTGCCCGAGGCCGACAAAGAGACGGCGCAGACGGCGTTTGTTACTTGGTGCGTTGCCAAGGTGGTCTATTTCCTAGTCGCCGGGACGGTGGCGTGGCTATTGGGCCGACGCATCATCCAGGCTACCTTCGCGGCGTGGCGAGAGGCCAAACGCACCGCGTCCCACAACCCGTAAATCCCGATGATCCTCGACTGGATTCGGTCCAACTTCGGCTTCATCGAGTATGTCATCTGCATCGAGCTGGTGATCATGCTGGCGGCAGCGTTTTTCTATCAGGTTGCCAAACTCATCGCCCGCACCAATCGCCAGGACCCGCTGGTGAAGTTCTACCGCGTCTTTTGGCAGGCGTTCTTTTCACCGGTCAAAAGCGTTCGCGAGATCGATCTGATCCAGATCGAGATCATGGCGC
>JBGSMH010000126.1:0-1997 GCA_041740275.1 Phycisphaerae bacterium | reverse complement strand
CTTATCAAGGAAGGATGGCGACTAAAAAAAATTGGCGAACCCTCGCCTGGCTCTACTTCGGCGGGCGGGGTTTTCGGCCTTCTTGGGTGCTGAAGGACTGGATATAGCTGATCCACATCATGCTCAAACCGGCGCTGTAGCAGCCTTGGATGACCAGATCCATGTAGAACTCGGTCGGCGGGATGTGATATTTCTCGACATTCACGCCGGTATAGGTGATGGCATCGACTGGCGGGGATTTGCCCAGGGGCGCAACGCGGACCTCGATCCGCTTATAAACGCCGACTTCCCGGCCTTGCTCATCCAGCTTGCGGCCGACCTTGGCGTCGAGGATTTTCATATCCTGTTCAGACAGCTCAAATAGCCCGCCAGCGACGTATTTCCCGGGATCGTAGACGATATCCCCGATCCCGCCGCCCCAGTATTCGCTGTAAATGGGGAAACAAAGCTGGTAGTTGTCCAAGACCGCCGATCGGCATTTTTTCAATGCTGGCGGCCTGTAGCCGTGGTGTTTGCACCAGTCGGCGACCGCATTGGCGTTGAGATTTGATCCGTAAGCGAAGTAATACACGTGCTCTAGTCTTGCCCTTGCCCGAACTTATTTCCCGTTCATAACGACGCGGTATTGTGCCTAAAGTGCGGGTTTTAGCAAAGCGCCAAATGGTTTTGCGACCAAAAAGATCGGCTATTCACAAACGCCTGTCAGTAAACCACTTACGAGATTTTGCAAAGAATCAAAGCCTTTGGGTCCGATAAATCAAACAACGCGGGCTGACGGATTAAGAAAGGTGTGGTGCCGCAAATGGCTTGGATTCGATGCCATTGTCCCCTACACTACCGCTTGCGAACCAGAAGGCGTCCGTGAACGGATTCGGCGACGCACCGCGTAGAAGGCTGAGCCTGATCTTATGATTATCGATTGTCACACACACATTTGGCAGTCCCCGGACCAACTCGGACCCGTTGATTTAGGTGAACCCTCGCGTGCGCTTCGCGCCAAAGGGGCGCGCCTCTCACCGACCGGCCGACCGGTTCGACGCACCATCCCCGCCGCCGACCCGGATTTTCACTGGGCGGAGCAGGAATCGGCGTCGATCGACAAGTCGATCGTCCTGGGCTTCAAGTCGCGCTACCTCAAGAGCGACATCCCCAACCATTTTGTCGCAGATTATGTCCGACGTGCCCCTGACAAGCTGATCGGCTTTGCCGGGATCGATCCGACCGATCCGCGTGCGATGGATGAACTGTCGATGGCGCGCGATGAGCTGCGACTTAAAGGCGTCACCCTTTCCCCGGCCAATCAGGATTTTCATCCATCGGATACCCGGGCGATGGAAATCTATGCCGCCTGCGAGGCAACGGCACTGCCGATCCTGTTTCATCCGGGGGCGCATTTCATCGAACAGAGCAAGCTGGAATATGGCCGGCCGTATCTGCTGGACGAAGTGGCACGAACGTTCCCGAAACTAAAAATCGTCATCGGTCAGCTCGGACATCCCTGGATCGACGAAACCATCGTGATGCTTGGCAAACACCCGCAGGTCTATGCCGATGTCTCTGGACTGCTGACCCGTCCGTGGCAGGCGTATAACACGCTGGTTAATGCGTATCAGTACGGCGTAGTGGACAAGCTCTTGTTCGGGTCGGATTTCCCCTATATGACCGCCACCGACTGCATCGAAGCGCTCTACAAGCTCAATCAGATGGTGCAGGGAACCAACCTGCCGGTCGTCCCGCGTGAGGCGTTGCGCGGCATCGTAGAACGCGATGCGATGGCTTTGCTGGGCCTGACCTAACTACACATTGGCAACGGATTGCCCGCATGAAAACAATCGGATCTTTGTTACTGACGTCACTGATGGGGTTGATCCTCAGTGGCTGTGCGTCGGATCGGCCCGAATTGCAGGTCGAGCGGGCGTATTCGAATGAGCGATTTACCGCGACGTTCGACCGGGCGTTTTTCTCGCAGTCGGTCGAGGGGCAGATGGACGTGATCC
>JBGSMH010000125.1:0-13846 GCA_041740275.1 Phycisphaerae bacterium | reverse complement strand
CGTCCTGACCGGTGATGCCGGTGATGAGCGCAATGTTTCGTGCCATTGGATGGTTCTCGATGCAGTAACAGATGCCGATCCCGCTGCCATTGTATCGAATCGCTGTGGGCGCCACTTGAGCCGCCGGGGGTCGCGCACCTGTATTTGCCACTGGTTCCATGGCTTGCGATGATGAAGCCGATATGACTACCCATCAAACGCTGTCCAAACAAGTCGCCTCTCGCCAAGCCCGCGTCGGCGTGATTGGTCTGGGTTATGTCGGCCTGCCGCTCATGCGGGCTTTCTTCTACGGCGGGTTACCGGTCATCGGCTTTGACATCGACGGCCGCAAGATTGAATCGCTCAAAGCCGGGCGAAGTTACCTCAAGCACCTTGGGGAAGATTTCATCGCCGAGATGGCCCGCTCTGATCGCTGCGACGCCACCACCGATTTCAACCGCCTCGCCGAAGCCGACGCGATCATCGTCTGTGTCCCCACGCCGCTGGGTACCCATCTGGAACCCGATCTGTCTTACATCGAGAAGACCACGGATGAAATCGCCCGTCGCCTTCGCCCCGGCCAACTCATCGTGCTCGAATCGACCACGTATCCCGGCACGACCCGTCAGATCATGCAGCCACGCCTCGACGCCACCGGCCTGGTGTGCGGCCAGGATTACTTTCTCGCCTTCAGCCCCGAACGCGAAGACCCCGGTCGCAAGGATCACAACACGCAGACCATCCCCAAGCTCGTCGGCGGAATCAACCCCGTCAGTGGCGAACTGGCGACGGAACTCTACAAGCTGGCCGTCAAGCAGGTCGTCCCCGTTTCCAGCGCGGAAGTGGCCGAGGCGGCCAAGCTGCTGGAGAACATCTACCGTGCGGTCAATATCGCGCTGGTCAACGAGATGAAGATGGTCCTGACCGCGATGAACGTGGATGTGTGGGAAGTGATCGACGCGGCGGCGACCAAGCCCTTCGGATTCCAGGCGTTCTACCCCGGCCCGGGACTGGGCGGCCACTGCATTCCCATCGACCCGTTCTACCTCACATGGAAAGCCCGCGAAGTCGGCATGCCCACGCGGTTCATCGAACTGGCCGGCGAGGTCAACCGCGCCATGCCGGATTATGTCGTCCAGCGAACCATCCTCGCACTCAACCAGCACGCCAAGTCCGTCAAGGGCAGTCGCATTCTCATCCTCGGCCTGGCGTACAAACCCGACATTGACGACGTGCGCGAAAGCCCCAGTTTTGAGCTGATCGAAAAGCTCGAGCATCTGGGCGCCCAAGTGGCTTACAACGATCCGCATGTGCCCAAAACCCACAAAATGCGGCATCATGATTTGCAGATGGAATCCGTCCCGCTCACCGCCGCTTCGCTCAAAAGCTATGATTGCGTGCTGATCGCGACCAATCACTCGGTTTACGATTGGCAGATGATCGCCGACCATGCCAAGCTGATCGTCGATACGCGAAATGCGATGTCAAAGGTGAGCGGCAAGCGCGATCACATCGTCAAGGCATGATCGTAAACCATTTTGGGAGCTATAGTTAACCGCCGCCGACGAAGGTCACGATCTCGATTTCGTCCCCTTCGCCCAGGATCGTATCGTATCGTTCGGTCTTGAGCAGTCGTCGATTGAGTTCGATCGCGACCTTGTCCGGCGACAATTTTGCCGCTTCGATCACCTGTCGGACCGTCGTGCCCGGTTCAACTTCTTTGGCTTGCCCGTTGACGATCAGCTTCATGCCCACAAGTATAGCGACAATGAGAATCGCCGCATCGCTGCTGATCGCGCTCGCGCTGGCGTCCGGATGTACGCCAAAGATGACCGATGCGCGTCGCGAACTGCACGTCGCGTCGTTCGATCAAGTCTGGGAGACGGTTCGCGATCAACATTACGATCCGAAGCTCAACGGCGTGGATTGGGACGCGGTTCGCGCCGAATTGCGTCCCAAGATCGCTCAGGCCAGAACCGACGATGACGTGCGTGATATCCTCAACGAAATGCTGTCCCGACTGGAGCTATCACACTTTGCGATCTATCCGCCGGACATGCAGGTGCAAGCCACGCCAAAGGACGGCTTTGTCCCGCCGCTGGCGAAGGATTCGGTGATCGAGGTGGTCAAGTTCGGCAATCTGCCCGAACTGCCGCTGCGCGTGCATAGCCAGCGACTCAATTCAAACGTGCAATACTTCTACGTCAGCGTCTTCATCAACCCGCTCAAAGTGCTGAAGCTGTTTCGGCAATCGGTTGAAGACGCCCGCACCGCCGACGGGTTTATCCTCGATCTTCGCCACAATCCCGGCGGGATTGGTGGGATGGCGATCGGGATGGGAAATGCCTTCGTCACCCGCCCGAACCAAACCCTCGGCCAGATGCGCCAACGCGATATCACCTTCACTTTCGCACTCGATCGACAAGCCAATCCGTACGAAAAACCTCTGGCGATTTTGATCGATCAGGGTTCGGCATCAACCAGCGAAATATTAGCGGCGGGATTAAAGGATATCGGCCGGGCGCGGATTTTCGGCTCTCGGTCGGCGGGGATGGCGCTCCCGAGCCTTGCCCAGAAACTCCCCAACGGCGACAACTTCCAATACGCCGTCGCCAACTACATCTCGTCCGGCGGAGCAACGCTCGAAGGCGTCGGCGTCACGCCCGATCAGGTCGTCGAATACAAACCGCCCTACAATCTGCCCGACCCCGTCGTCGAAGCGGCGGCAGCTTGGATTAAGTCACAATCGGAGACCAAACGATGAATCGTCGCCTCATTCGCCTGCCGCTACTGCTCTTGGCCACATTTTCCTTCGCTTCGCTTGCGATCGGACAGGCCACGCAGCCCGCGCCAACAACCGCACCGGCCACCAATCCCACCACCACGTCGGCGGTACCCGATATCCAGACGCTCGTCGATCAGTCGATCGCCGCCGCCGGGGGCAAGGACAAAATCCTGGCGATCAAAAACCTCTCCATCACCGGCGAGGTTACCGTCCCGGGTCAGGGCATTGATGGCACAGTGGAAGTCTATCGCAAGCCCGGCAAGGTGCTGATGGTCACCAAGATCCCGCAGATCGGCGAGATCAGAATGGGCATCGATGGCGATGTCGGCTATCAAACCAGTGATATGCTCGGCGCGCGGCTGCTGACGGATGTCGAGAAAAAACAACTGCTCGCCGGGATGGACCCGCAGGAAGGGCTGACCCGATTTTCCAAATTGAAGGAGTTGGTCGTCACCGGCCCGGAGAAGCTCGGCGACGCCCGCGCCTGGAAAATCAACGGCCTGAGCGAAACCGGCGAGCCCGAATCGCACTGGCTCGATGTCAAAACCCATCAAACCCTCATGACCGCGATGATGGTCAACAGCAACGGCTCAACCATCCCGGTGAGCGCCACCTTCTCCGACTTCAAAACCATCGATGGCGTGACCATGCCCACGACTATCCGGCAAAACATGGGCATCATGTCGATGGTGCTGACGCTCAAGGAAATCAAGCTCAATCCGGAGTTGGCAGACGAGAAGTTTGCCGTCCCCGACGATGTCAAAAAGCTGCATGAACAGGCCAATCCCAAAGCCGCACCTCAGCCATGAACACACCAAACGAAAGCAATCTGTCGGACCGAGCTTGCCTGACCCCCGATGAGGAGGCGGACCGCATCCTCGACAACTTCCCGGAGGAAAGCCTGCCCTCCATCATGGCGATGCTGGAGCGGCAATTTGGTGTGTTGCACAACCGGGCGCAGGTGCTGCTGGCGTTGTGCGGGATCATCATCAGCACGACCGGATTTTCAGGTCGAAACATCGCCGGCACCGGCCCGTGGTCGCAGGCGCTGGTGATCGGCGGCGTGGCGTTGATCCTCATCAGCGCCGCCGTCGTCTGCTGGGGCGTTTTGCATTTGCGATGGCTGACCATGCAGCACGGGCAGTCGCTGCGTGACTGGCTGCTGACCAGCCTCGGCTATCGCGATTACAAAACCCGCAACTACCGCATCGCCTTGATCATCATGCTCGTCGGCCTGACGCTCTACGTCTCTGCCATCGGCATCATGCTCCTGCACCCGCACGACGCACCCAATTACGCGCCACGGTGATTACCGCGTCAGCATATTGATCGCCTCGCGAGTCGTCGGCATCGACCCATCCGCCTGATTTGCACCCGCAAGTGTGTTGCGGATGTCTTGCGCAATCCGATGCGGCGTTTTGCCCAGCGTTTTGACCGTCCGTAAACCGATCTGTCGCGACGGATGAACCGGCGCAACAAAGGCGTCGATCAACCCGGCGCTGTTGAGCAGAATGTCATCGAACGCAACGCGTGATCGAATTGGCTCCACGCCCGCGATCGACCACCCATCACCGTGGATCGTGACGGGCAGTTTTTCCTTAATGAGCCAGCGGCCGATCCCGCGCAGGTAGGCGGGGGCAATCAACTGATCAATAAATGCCTGCTGCGGAAAATCGCCTGCCGGCACGCCAAAGTGCCGACGCGATTTCTCCAGATAGCCCTCGACATCGCCTGCCAATCGGTGCGGGTTCTCGAGCAGATCCTTGCCGATCGCCTCCCACACCAGCCGCCAGCTCGAAAAATCCTCAATCTGCTTTGGCGGCGATAAATCAGGCACATCCGCGATCAACGCCAGCGTCGATCCCGTGCCTACAACGCGCGATTCTGCGCCGCCCAGCACCACTCGATCGGCCGGCCAACCCCGCTGACGCGCCAAATCGACCAACGCCCGATCAGCGACGATCAGACCGTCCTGGGGGGATGTCGCGACATACGCCGGGACGTGCGACGTCGTCAGCCAACTGATCCACGGCAAATTGGCGTGAACGAATTCGGGCTGATCGGCTCGGCCGGTGTTGGCGGCCACGATCGCCGAGGCTTGGGCGGCCTGCTCGGACAGATAGGCCGGGGCAGATCGCTCCGGATCGTCCACATCAATCACATCCGCATCGATCGCCTGCGCCAGCACATCGCCCGAATCGTCCCACAACTTGAACGATCGCGACACACACACCAGCGTCTGGGCGTCCGGGTTCGATCCCCAACGCGACCGCGCCGAGGCGATTCGTGTCGATTGTTGTTGAGCCACTTCGCCAAAGACCTGCTGCGCCCAGGCGATCGTTTGATCCGACAGCGCCGGTGCGGTCACCGGCAGCCGGACAAATTGTCGCGGAATGGGCAACCCGGGATGATCGATAAAGATTTTCGCCAGCGAATCGCGATCCCAAGCCACCAACAGCGGCTGCGCCAATTGCCCGAGGCACGGTTCGATCAGCGATTGTTCCGAGGCGTCGGCGAGCAAAACGATGAGTGCGATTGTCGGGTCGATTCGCTCGATACAGGCCGCGATTTGCTGGGGATGTGTCGGCAAAAGCAGGCAGACCGATCGGCCGGTGACGGTCAGGTTCCGCAGCATCAGCTCCGCCGACCGTTTCGGCACCGAACACCCGCCCAGCCACGCCCCGTCCACCCGCGCAGTCCGCGATCCATCGCGCGCGATCGTCCACTGAAGTTGATCCACGTCGCTCGCCATGAAACTGTTATCGGACGCGGGCGGGTTGGTTCTGCAAGTTTTCATTGCGACAGGGCAACTATGTTTATTCCCATTCACTTAAGCGACGGCGTAAGGCGCATTTGCCACAGAGACCACAAAGCACACAGAGAGCGCCTTGGAAGTAGCAAGTCAATCTCCGCGATCTCAGCAGCTCGGCGGTGATTCATTTGTATTTTCGTGTTCTTCGAATCTTCGTGGTTTAGAAATGCATTGACCGCGAAGAGCACGAAGGACACGAAAAAACAAAAATGGGGACACAGAGAGCGATTCGGACGTAGCAAGTTGATCTCTGTGATCTCCGCGGCTCGGCGGTGATTCGTCTTTATTTTCGTGTTCTTCGAATCTTCGTGGTTAATAAAATGCATTGACCGCGAAGAACACGAAAAAAGCCAACGCTGCGACGCGTACCACTCACCGAGCCCGCCGAATGCCTCGGTCGCGTTGGATCTCGCGGAGGAACGTCGAAGGACAGACTCGCCAGAACTCTCGGAGATCCGCCGGTTCTTGAGGCAACCGAACGTCCTCAAGAAAGGCGACGTAGCTCGCCTCCCACATCTCGCTGCGCTTTCCGGCCACATGTACGAAATCATAGAGCTTCAGAAGCTGGCCGACTGACGACCAATCCTTCTCTGCAATCGCCTCATGAACGAGATGAAGCAGCACGCCCCACAAACCGTACGAAAGAAGAGAGCTTTCGCGCGTGGCCATCCCTTGAAGACCGGGAATCCGCTCGCGCGCAAATCGCACACGGTCGAGCGCGGCTTCGAACTCGTCACATGTCTGGATGCGCTTCGACACGCGTCTCCCGGCGAATAGCGTAGGACCGAACAGTGGCCGAGCCGACACCGCGCCGGCGCTCTAGCCACATGTAGCTTACCGCCGGGCCGGTCCACTGCATGGGCGTGTTATCCCCCAACAGAGACGCCGCGATTTAGCGACTCAAACTCTGCGGCATATCCCGGATCGCGAAACTCGAAATCGACAGTATTGGCAAAGCATGTCACGTCAAAAGCAGGCGGAAAGAAAGTCTCCCAAAAAACGTATGGTATGAAAAACACGAGTGCAATCACCATCGCCAGCAACTTTCTAAACGGTCCTTCATACGATTTCAGAATCCAAAACGCGATTGCAACACCCGCGAAAGCGAGTACGCAATTCAGAACGAACTTGGCCACTCGCATCGCCCACAGGCGTTTTGCGCAGATCGCACATGACGGGACCGTTACCGAGTACAAAGCCCCAAACTGCCAGAACAAGACGGTCCACCAGCCGATCGAAGCGGTCCAAACCCTTACTGTGCTACCGGGATTAGGCCGTCCGCAGCAGACGCAACGATCCGGCCACTTCGGTTCGATTTTGCGAGGGAGATTGACGTCGGTCGAAAGAGACATTGTACATGCGACAAATACGACAGTGCCTGGATCGTCTCTGCGCCAATCAAGCTGACGCATCTGCCAGTATGTTAGTCCGTTTACGGGATTGGACAAGACGCGGACCCGGTGGGCGAGTTCGGTAGAGCGGGATGATAATCATGCCATCGTCGGCGCGCGAACGGCCGGACTGTCATCCCGCGGCGACCGTGGCTAACGGCGGTCGCCACTCGGCTTCGAGCAACGCAAAGGCCTGAAAGTACAAGCGAACCCAGACTTCCTCAGTTCTGCTCCCCGACCGGACGCGGACAATCCGGTATGTCCAATACTCGCCACTTACGCCGAGTATTTCGGTCTGTAGCGTCCCCACCTTGATGTTCACCGCGTGGAAACGGGCCGGTGTTGAACCATGAGGGAGCGCGCGAATCGACATACTCCAGACCGTGCGCTTCGACGATCGGACGCAGCATGCTGTCCAGGTTCCGACGATGGCGCCGCATACGAATGACGAAGTACGCAACCGTGAACGCGACAGAGATAAGGATTATGAGCCAAGAGCCGGTCATAGCGGTATAGCGTAACGCCGCTCAGTGGCCGGGCCGGCACCGTGCCTGCCCTCGAACCACAGCAATCTTACCCGCCAGCTCCGTCCCGTGCATCGGCGGCCTGAGCGGCCTTCACACCATGCCGTGCTCTGCCTGTTCCACGATCAAAGACCAGAACGATTCTTTCGGGCCCGAGAGCGCCCCGACGGCGCGTAGATCTTCCGCCAACCGCTGGACGAACACCATCTGCTCTTCTTCAACCTGGGTCGTGATGACGTCCTTGATATAGCGATGCAACGCTTCGACCGCTCGGAGAAACTCCGACCGGTTGGAGTTGACGAAGCAATCATCGCCGGGGGCAAGCTCGTTGCGATACCAAACGGAACCGTCGTCCCGGAGGTAGAACTCGCCGTCGGAGCCATCCTCGCGCGCGATCGCGTCTGCCACTGGGGGTTCTAGGAACTCAATGTGCATCTGGGCCGGATAACATTGTGCCGAGTGGCCGAACCGACACCGTGTCGGCTCTTTTACCACCAGAATCATACCCGCCGAACGGTCCGATGCATGCGGTGGGCTATCCGACTTCGCAAGCGAATAGCTGCTCGACAGGAAGAGTGAAGGCTTGTTCGAACGTCACCAATCCAAACGTTACAAGTCGGGCCAGCCGCGATAGCTCCGGCGGAAGCTCCGAAGCGAGAACCGGAACGATCGGAACCGCGATTAAATCGTAACCTCTGGAGAAGTCTGTTGTGCGGTGTACGTCCTGCCAGTCGTAGGCGAAAAGGCCCCGCGCGGCGAACCCCGCATAATCGTCGGGACGCGGGCAGCGAACACGCAGATCGTAACCGCCGATCACCGGCATCTCGTTCACGGAGTCCTCTGGCGACGCCTCCGCGTAGATATCGAGCACGATCGTTGGGATTGGCGCGACTCCGGCAGTGGTGAAAACAGCGACGTGCCCGTGCGCGTCGACCGCGAGCCACGCACCATCGCCGTCCCAGTACCGCCGCATGTCGAAGCTCCGTCTAGCCGGATAACTAGCTAAAACTGACCGGCGCTACCGATTAGCGTTCCGGTGATCTTAGGAGAATTGTTTATGGAAACCGTGGTGGCGTCAATGATTAATGACGTTCGGGGCACGGGGGTGGGAGCGCGAGTCAATCAACGTGACGCTCGCGGAGGCGTGGATGTGAGTTTGTTGGGTGCGGTGACAAAGTGGTGTCAGGAGTGTCGAGAAATCGGCCAGTTTTCGTGATTTTACCGCCGACTTTTGGGGTTGGGGAGGATACAGTTGGCGGTCGTATATCGCTGCGTTTGGGGATGCTTTGTTGTGTTTCCACGCGATGCGTCGCTCTCTCATAGTTTAATAGGAAAGGTTGAACTCCGGCCGGAAAGGTAGGAGTTGCAACAGTTGCACGCTGGCGCGCAACACTTTGACGGGTCAAAAATCGTCAAGTCCAGAAGCGGCCAACAGTTATATTTTTCACATGGACTAAAGCCGATGCAACAAATGCGACAAGTGAGAAGTAGTGGGCAGTGGGCGGTGGGCAGCAGGAGGAGTTTGGAGTTTGACGTTTGGATTTGAAGACCGTGGTGCTGGACTTATCTACGAATCGCGAACCACGCATTCCCAGTAAGCCCAAAGCCCTAAGCCCCAAGCCCTATTTTCGACCCGGCGTGCGGTTGCGGGTAGGATCGTTCTCGTATGTCAGCGACGATTATTGACGGGACCGCCATCGCGGCGCGGGTGCGGGAGCAGACCGCCGACGGGATTGCGCGTCTGAAACAGGCGGGGCATCCGGTGCATCTGGTGGCGGTGATCGTGGGTGCGACCCCGGCGGCGGAGATCTACGCCCAACGCCAGGCCGAGGCGTGCCGGGCCATCGGGATCGAATACAACCTGCTGGCACTTGCAGAGGATATCTCCAACAGAGACCTGCGAACCGAAATCCGCCGACTCAGTGCTGATAAATCCATCACCGGCATCATGCTGCACATGCCCATGCCCACGCATATCGACGTGGCCCGCGTGCAGTACGAGATCGATGTGGTCAAGGATGTCGAAGGCGTTAACCCGGCCAACATCGGGTACGTTTTTTACAAGCATGTGGTGATCGCACCCTGCACCGCGATGGCGGCAGTGGAGTTGATCAAAACCACCGGGGTGCCGCTGGAAGGTGCTGAAGCGGTCGTCGTCGGTGCCAGCCACATCGTCGGCAAGCCGATCGCGCTGTTGCTGACCGAACAGATGGCGACCGTCACCATCACACATATCGCGACCCGCGACCTGAAATCGCACACCCGCCGTGCCGATATCGTCGTCGCGGCGGCGGGCAAAGCGGGCCTGATCACCGCCGACCACATCCGAGAGGGCGCGTGCGTGATCGACGTCGGCATCAATCGCATCACGCTCCCCGATGGGACCAAGAAAACGGTGGGCGATGTCGATTTTAATGCGGTCAATGACAAGGCCGGATTCATCACGCCCGTCCCCGGCGGCGTCGGGCCGATGACGGTCGCCATGCTGCTCCGCAATACCCTCCGCTCGGCAGAGATCCTCGCGGGCGTGACAAAGGGGTGATTCGTGGTTGCAGCCGCAGATGGATTGGGGAAATATGAAGTTTGAAGTTTGGAGTTTGGACTTAGCCACGAACCCCGTTTTCCCCTAAGCCCTAAGCCCCAAGCCCTAACCCCTAGCCCCCGATGCAATCCGACGGCTTCTGCGTATACTGACGTGCGATGACCATCCGCATTCTGGCATTGGGGGATATTGTCGGCAGGCCCGGCCGACAGGTGATCCATGACCGCCTGCCGCAATTGGTGCGCGAACGAAAGATCGATCTGGTCATTGCCAACGCCGAAAACATCGCCGGCGGGTCGGGTATCACCACCAATCTCTTCCACAAACTCCGCTCCTATGGCGTAGACCTTTGTACACTTGGCGATCACGCGCTTCGCAAATCGGATATCGCCCATTCGCTCAACACGTCCGAGCGAATCATCCGCCCGGCCAATCTGTCGGCATCGGCGCCGGGCAAGATCTACACCGTCGTGACCAGCAATTCCGGCGTGCAGGTCGCGGTATTTGTGGTGCTGGGTCGCATCTTCATGAATCTGCCCGCCGACGACCCGTTCGCGGCGGCGGACAAAGTCCTCAAGGATGTCGCGCCGCAGGTAAAGGTGCGCGTGGCAGAAATCCATGCTGAAACGACCAGTGAAAAAGTGGCGCTGGGGCACTATCTGGATGGCCGGGTCAGCCTGATCTATGGAACGCACACACACATCCCCACCGCCGACGCCAAGCTGCTGGCCGGGGGGAGTGCGTATATCACCGATTTGGGCATGTGTGGCCCGTACGACAGCGTGCTGGGCCGCCGCAAGGATCGCGTTCTGCAGTTCATGACCACTGCCGTCCCCACGCCGTTCGACGTCGCCACCGACGACGTGCGTCTGTGCGGCGTGCTGACCGAGATCGATAAAACCACCGGCCGAGCCCTGTCGATCGAACGAATCGAAATCCAGGGCGCCGATTCGGATCAGGCGTATGATGCCGATGACAAGGCGACTTCGAGGGATTGAAGGCCGGGAGTTAAGAGATTGACGCTATCGACCCTGCTCATCCTGCACCTGGCGACAACGTGCTACATGACCGGGTTGTGCTGGATGGTGCAACTGGTTGTTTATCCCCAGTTTGCGCGCGTCGGAGCGGAGCAATTTGCCGCGTATCACCGAGCCCACATGGCCTGGACGAGCGTGGCGGTAGTGGGGGTGATGGTCGCCGAGGCGGTGCTGGCCACGCTCGTTTTGCTGAACGACCGATCCGACCCGCTGGCGTTGCTGGGGATCATTCTCGTTGGCGTCGTCTGGATCAACACCTTCGCGCAGGAAGTCCCCATCCATGAGAAACTGAAGCGCGGCTACGATCTCCACCTAATCCGCAAGCTTGTCGCGTGGAACTGGGTCCGCACACTCGCCTGGACCGCCCGCGCCATCGTCGCCGGGGTGATGCTGGGGCGGGTGGGGTGAGGCGGATCCATAGTCCGAACTCGTCCCCACCTCCGCCACACTCGACGAATCAATCACCATTGCTAGACTGTTTCGACCATGCCAACCCATCACGCATCGCGCCTCCGAACCGAACATCTGATCAACCCCCTCGGCATCGACCGAACCACGCCGCTGTTTGGGTGGTGGATGGTCGATCCGACCCCGGCGGCGAGGCAGACGGCGTATCGGGTGAGGGTGGCCAGCGATGCGTCGCTTCTGAAATCGGACCAGCCCGATCTGTGGGACAGCGGCAAGGTCGAATCGGATCAGCAGACCGGCATCATTTATGCCGGAAAAACTCTGAAAAGTCGCACCCGCGCCGTCTGGGATGTGACGCTGTGGAACGCCGACAAACAGGCCTCGGCGCCCAGTGAAGCCGCGACGTTTGAGATGGGTCTGCTTGAACCCGCGGATTGGTCGGGCAAATGGATCGAAACCGCGATCGAAGGCTCGGGCTCGTTTGTCCCGCCGGTGCCGGTGCTGCGAAAGACGTTTCAGATCGACAAACCGATCCAATCGGCACGGCTTTATTCGACCGCGCTGGGGCTTTACGACAGCCATCTCAACGGTCGGCGCGTGTCCGATGATTACTTCCGGCCGGGCTGGACCGACTACGACAAACGCATCCAATACCAAACCTATGACGTGACTGAGCATTTGGTGGTCGGCCAGAACACGATCGCCACGCTGTTGGGCGACGGCTGGTACGTCGGCCGAGTCGCATTCAACGAACGAGGCAAGCTGCACGGCACGCGCCCGGCGTTGTGCCAGCAGATGGAAATCACCCACACCGATGGAACGTTCACCCGAATCGGCACCGATGATTCGTGGCAATATTTTGCCAGTCCGATCCTCGGCTCGGATATGCTCGATGGCGAAACGTATGATGCACGGAAAGAAGAATCCGGCTGGAATACGATTGATTTTGCCGGTCAATCCTTCCCCGTCTCACTCGCCAAAACGCCCGCCGCGCCGCTGGTGGCGCAGATGAATGAGTCGGTGCGCGTCGTCAAGGAATTTGCGCCGATCAACGATCTCAAGGCCAGCGCCGATTTTTGGAAAGGCAACAGCGCTATTTTCGACTTCGGGCAGAACTTTGCGGGCGTTGTCAGGATCAAAGTCAAAGGCCCGCGCGGTGCGACCATCCGACTTCGCCATGCCGAAATGCTCCTGGAAAACGGCAAGCTCTATACCGAGAACCTCCGCGCCGCCAAAGCCACCGATTACTACACCCTCAAAGGCGATCCCGCTGGCGAAACCTGGCAGCCGCGATTCACCTTCCACGGTTTTCGGTATGTCGAATTGTCCTTTAGTGGCCACTGGAAAGACAAAGCCCTTGCCCAGCCGATGGAGCCGTTCACCCCCGAAACCGTCACCGGCCTGGTGCTGATGAGCGACACCGCCGTCACCGGCGACTTTGAATGCTCGCATCCGCTGCTCAATCAACTGCAGTCCAACATCCAGTGGGGTCAGCGAAGCAATTTCCTGGAAGTGCCGACCGACTGCCCGCAGCGCGACGAACGCCTCGGCTGGACCGGCGACGCACAGGTCTTTGCCCCGACTGCGGCCTATAACATGGATGTCGCGGCGTTTTTCACCAAGTGGTCGATCGATACCGACGACGCACAACTACCCGACGGACGCCTCCCCCAGGTCGTGCCCACCGCCGGGATCGGTACCAACGATGGCGGGCCGGGCTGGAGCGACGCACGCGTGATCTGCCCGTGGACGATGTACCACGCCTATGCCGATCTGCGCCTGCTCAAACACCACTACGAGCCGATGAAACGCTGGCTCGATTGGCAAATGAAGTCCCTGAACCAGGCAGGCATTCGCTGTGCAGAAGGTTCGACCTATTTCACGGGCTATTCTGATTGGCTGGCGCTGGATAGCACCTGGCAAAGCGTCTGGAGCGCCACGCCCAAGGATCTGATCGGCACGGCGTATTTCGCGCACAGCGCCGGGATCATGCGCGACATCGCGACCACGCTGGGACATGACGCCGACGCCAAACTGTTTGCCAGCTATCGCAAGAAAGCGGTCGATGGGTTTAATAATGAGTTTGTCACGCCTACGGGGCGATTGAGCGTGCAAACGCAGGCCGCGTACCTGCTGGCGCTGGCGTTTGATCTGCTCCCCGAATCACTCCGCCCTGCCGCGTTTGAGCGGTTGCTCAAGCTGTTTGAAGAGCGCAAATGGCATCTGTCGACCGGGTTTTTGGGAACGCCGCTCATCTGCTCGACGCTCAGCCGATTCGGGCGAACCGATCTGGCATATAAGATCTTGCTGCAAGAGGATTACCCCGGCTGGCTTTATCCGGTCAAGAACGGCGCGACGACGATGTGGG
>JBGSMH010000124.1:0-3540 GCA_041740275.1 Phycisphaerae bacterium | reverse complement strand
GCACATCCACAAATCGCACGGTCTTGGTCGTGGCAGACAACTCCATCGTTACGATCGGCGGAGACTTGGTCTATAACTCGGTTAACGATCAACCCGAGAGCGGCAGCCCATTCCGAGAAGTCGCTCTGGTCGGCAATTCTGGTACGACGATCAACCTAAAGGGTAGCTTCAACACGGACACAGCCCCGCGCACCGGCACGCAGTGGAACACGCTTTCCGCATTTAACTTGGTAGGCGGTTCGACTGTTAAGACTTTCGAAGTGGGCGATGCGGCAAGCAAGACGGGTGTCCAACCCAGTAGCTACTCAATCAGTACGCTAAACATCGGGGACGGTACACTTTTGGGCAACGTGCAGTTGGTAAACAACAACATTAACGGCAATACGTATGTGTCCGATGAAGCAATCGACAAACTAGGCGAAAAGCTCATCGTCGGTACCCTCAGCATCAAAGCGGGCAGCGTGCTGGATACCAACGGACAGGTCGTTGAAGTCGGGCCAGCGACGCTGGACATTGCTGCCGACGCCGTGCTGGATCTTCAAGGCGCTGCTTATGACGCCAATCTCGTCGCCCGCAATTTCTATGGCCTCACCGATCAGTCGACCGCGTGGGAGTTGCTGGCAGGCTACGTTAAGGACTCGGCCAATCCCTCCTATACCTTCCAGGCGTTCTACGACAGCGGCGAGGACAAGACCTACTTCCAAGTGGTCCCCGAACCGACCAGTCTGGGCCTACTGGTGCTTGGCGGTTTGGTGCTTGGGCGTCGTCGTCGCTGAATTTTCTGTCTGATCATCCATACATGAAACACCGGAGCCCTCAACGGGCTCCGGTTTTCTTTTTGTGTTCAATTTGAGATCGGCCCAGGAACACCGACCCGCCTGCCCTGTTATCAAACGGGCCGGTGGAATATAGTCTCGCGAACACACGAGGAGGCACATGTCACAGGGAACAGGCGATTTGTCCGCGCGGTCGGACCAGCCATCGGCGTATGATGAACAGATTTCTCCGTTGGAGCAGCAGTTCGAGCGGTGGCGAAAGATCGCGGGGGTGTTTCTTACGCCGATCGCGTTCTTTCTGGTCTATTGGCTTTGTGATGGCCTGACTCCGCAAGGCCGTACGCTATCGGCGATTTTGGCGGCGGTGGGGGTGATGTGGATCAGCGAAGTCATCCCGCTGCCGGTGACGGCGCTCCTGGGCGCATCGCTTTGCGTGATCCTTGGCGTCGCGGACGTCAAGAAGACGATGGGGTATTTCGCCGACCCGATCGTCTTTGTCTTCCTCGGCGGGTTCATGATCGCCCGGGCGATGAGCGTCCATCAACTGGACCGACGCATCGCACTCTATTTCCTTTCGATTCCCGGCATCGGCTCAACACGCCTGGGCATGCTCGCGGGCCTGGGCATCGTGACGGCGGGCCTGTCGATGTGGGTCAGCAACACCGCCACCACCGCGATGATGATGCCTATCGGCCTGGGCATGCTGCGCGCCATCCATCACCTGCGCGTGGCACGCAACGAAATCCAAGGCGAAATGAACGCCCGTACGTGGCCATTCGCGACGGGGATGATGCTGATGGTCGCCTACGGTGCCAGCCTCGGAGGGATCGGCACGCCCGTCGGATCGCCGCCGAATCTGATCGGCATCGGCCTGATTCGTAACGCCGTGAAGAATCCCGACGGCACGCCCTACGAGATCGGCTTTTTCACATGGATGATGCTCAGTATGCCGCTCATGCTTGTGATGGGCATGGCACTGTTTGGCATCCTCTACCTCTTGCACCGCGATCGGAGTGTGAAACAGACGACCGTCACCGGCGCTGAGGTCATGCAGTACATCCATCAGGAACGCGACAAGCTCGGCGGATGGACGCGCGGGCAGGTCAACACGCTGATCGGATTCTCCGTGGCGGTGGTGCTGTGGGTGTTGCCGGGCGTCCTGGCACTGCCGATCTTTCAGTCAATGCCGGATGTTCAGGCAATGGGCGTCTGGATGAACAAGCGTCTACCCGAATCCACCGTCGCAATCATTGCCGCGGTCCTGCTGTTTATGCTGCCCACGCGGTTGAGCAAAGGCGAGTTTACGCTGACCTGGCACGAGGCCCAAAAGATCGACTGGGGAACCATTCTTCTCTTCGGCGGCGGGCTTGCGTTGGGATCGTTGATGTTTGAAACCAAGGTTGCCGAGGCGATGGGCAAGGGTTTGACCAGCCAGATCGGGGCCCAATCGCTGTGGGCATTGACGGCGTTATCGATCGCGATGGCGATCGTCCTCAGCGAAGCCACCAGCAACACCGCCAGCGCGAACATGGTCATCCCGGTGGTGATCGCGATCAGCCTCGCCGCCGGTGTCAGCCCCATCCCCCCGGCGCTGGGGGCATGCCTGGGCTCAAGTTACGGCTTCATGCTCCCGGTCAGCACCCCGCCGAACGCGATCGTCTACGGCTCGGGCCTGGTTCCGCTGCAACGCATGATGCGCGCCGGGATCATCTTCGACATCATCGGTTTCGTCATCATCCTGGCCGGCTTGCGCGTGATGTGCCCGCTGCTTGGGCTGATCTGATCGAACAGGTGCCCGGCTGGTGTTTGCACCTACCACTGACGGAGTGCATCATTATCGCCATGCGCTGGAGATACCTGTTTCTCATTGTGCTGTTTCTGCTACCCGCAAGGATCACCATGGCCGACACACGCATGCATGAGGTTTTTCAAGGCGAACTGACAAGTCAACGCGACCGCGCACCGGCCAGCGCCGGGGCGTTGAAGGTGACGATTGAACTGAAGTCGCCCAGCGGCAAGCCGCGCGCGATCGACGCCTTCTGGGATGGCGAGCGGCGTTGGCGATTTCGCTTCAGTCCCGACGAAACTGGCGAGTGGACATGGAACAGCGTGTCCGCCGAGGCTGATGACGCGGGCCTGCACGGACTGTCCGGGCGATTCGCCTGCACGCCGGCAGACAAGAATAACCCGCTCTATGCGCACGGACCCATCGTGGTGTCGAAGGACAAAACGCACTTCACGCACAGCGACGGCACGCCCTGGTTCTGGCTGGCCGACACCGCTTGGAATGGCGTGCTGGCGGCAACCGATGAACATTGGAATACATTCCTGACCACCCGAGCCAGGCAGCGGTTCACCGCGGTGCAGTTTGTGTCGTCTCATTGGCGCGGGCTTTCGTCCGACCCGACCGGCCAGCATGCCTATACGCGCAACGCCGCTGGCGAAATCGAACTCAACCCCGCTTTTTTCCATCGACTCGACGGACGCGTCGCCGCGATCAACGCCCACGGATTGGTGGCTGTCCCGGTGATGTTGTGGGCTATCGGCAAAGGCGACCCGGGCTTTGAGCTTTCTGAACCTGAGGCCATCGCTTTTTCCCGATATCTGCAAGCGCGATGGGGAGCGCACAGCGTGATCTGGTTCCTCGGTGGCGATGGCGACTATCGTGGCGAAAAAGCCGCTCGCTGGCACCGAATCGGGCAGGGAGTTTTCGCCGACCGAGAGCGCGGGCATCATCGCCTCGCGACCATGCACCCCGGCGGCC
>JBGSMH010000123.1:0-13259 GCA_041740275.1 Phycisphaerae bacterium | reverse complement strand
GGTGTTTGTCTCCAGTGACACGACGTTCACGCAGCAACCGCAGGTCGCCAACGCCGCCAGCGAACTGCTCAAGGAGATCTTCGGCGAGTCCGGCCAACACGCCCGCGCCGCCGTCGGCGTCGCCGTCCTGCCCCTCGACGCCGCCGTCGAAATCGAGTTCATCTTCGAACTCGCGTGAAGGGTGTCCCCGAATCAACGCGAATCAAATGCAGGTGAATTTGCCACGGATTGGGCACAGATTTGCACAGATGAATGCTTAGAAAACATCTGTGTTCATCCGTGCCCCATCTGTGGCAAACAGAGCATTCGCATTTCATTCGTGTTGATTCGTGAAGATTAGTGGACCAGCGAAACGACCTTCCCCGGCGCGACATCGACCGGCTTGCCGTCGACCACCAACGTCAATGCGATCGCGCTGGGGTTGTATGCCGACTTCCGGTTCGCAGCGATCACGACGCGTTGTCGCGCGGATTCGTAGTCGAACAACTCGATGTTCGTGCAGTACCAGGTGTCCGCGTGCCCGGCCAGCGGCTTGAAGAGCGTCTCCATCTCCGCCCACCGGTCGGTCGGCCGCACGAACTCGAACGCGTGTCCCCACACGAAGTACACGCCGCGTGCACGCGGGTTCTCGCGGAGTTTCATAAACCGAACGCCCACATCGTCCGGGTCCTTCGTATACATGTGCACCGTCGCCGGCCAGGCGAGCGGCTCTTTCGGCGGGAAGCACGGGTCCGCCCGCTCGACCGTCCGACAGTAGACGATCCCCAGCGCCCGCAACACCTCGATCACCGCCGGCGAATACGTCCCGAACGGATACGCCATCCCCCGCACCGGATAGCCGACCAGGTCCTCCAGCGCCTTGCGATCCTCGAGCACTTCCGTCGCGATCTGCGACGCATCGAGCATCGGCAGGTGCGGGTGCGTCACGGTGTGGATCGCGACTTCGTGACCCGCGTAAAGCGTCGCCACCTCGCTCGCCTCGATCTTCTGCTCGTTCCTCGCCCGCCCGGGCATGTTTAACGTGCCACTGTTGATGTTGAACGTCCCCCGCAGCCCGTGCTCGTTCATGAACGCGACCACCCGCCGATCCCACACGTCACCGTCGTCAAAACTGAACGTGACAGCGAACCGCTTGTTGCTGGGAAACCGTGCGATCTCAACTCGTTTGGGTGCGTCCATCTCGCGCTCCTCAATAAACGCCTCTGCACGAATCTTCACGAATGAAAATGCCGCAGCGCTCGCCACGGATGGGGCACGGATTCGCACAGATCAATGCTTAAGAAACATCTGTGTTCATCCGTGCCCCATCTGTGGCAAAAGGTTCCTGCATTCTCATTCGTGAAGATTCGTGGACAGATTCTCAGAACTTCCCGACAAACGTCTTCGCCGCTTCGAGCGCGGCGTCGAGCTTGGACGGGTCCTTGCCCGACCCCTGCGCGTGGTTCGGTCGTCCGCCCCCACCGCCACCCGCGGCCTTGGCGGCTTCCTTGACCCAGTCGCCGGCCTTGAGGCCGGCCTTGATCAGGTCGTCACTCACCGCCGCGACGAACGTCACCTTGTCGTCGGAAGTTGACGCGACCATCGCCGCGAAGCTCGGTTGCTTGGCTTTGATCGAATCGAGCACCGAGCGGAGTTGGTCGTCATTGGCATTCGCGACGGCCGCGACGATCGGCTTGCCGCCGGATAGCGCGATCAACTCGTCCGCGATCGCACCCGCATCGATGTCGGTCGCCTCGACCTTCTTCTGCGCTTTCTCCCATGCCTTATACTTGCTCTGCAGTTCGACGACTGCCGCCTGCACGCGGCGCTTGGCGCGAAGCGGCACGTTTTCCGCAGCCGCGTTGCGTTGGAGGGCGGTGATGAGCGTCGGGAGTTGCGATTCCGGCGCCTTCTTCGCGTCGGCGATCTCCGCCTGCAGGATCGCCGCCAGGTCGGTCGCCGACGTTGCGGCTTCGCCCGAGAGGGCAACGATTCGGCGGATGCCCTTGCTCACGCTCTCCTCGGCGACGATCACGAAGTTGCCGATCTCCTCGGTGTTGCTCACGTGCGTCCCGCCACAAAACTCGACCGAGTATCCACGCCAATCCGATTTCTCCGGCGACGCGACCAACTCGTCCACGCTCGGTCCGACCGACACCACGCGCACCATCGGCGGATACTTCTCGCCGAACACCGCGCGAAGGCCGTTGATCTGCAGCGCCTGCTCCTGCGGCGCTTCCTGGCACACCACCGGCAACTTCCTGTCGATCTGCTCGTTCGTCAGCGATTCGACTTTCGCGATCTCATCCTCGGTCAGACTCTTGCCATGCGAGAAGTCGAATCGCAGCTTGGCAGCATCGACCAGCGACCCCTTTTGCTGCACGCCTTCGCCGAGCACTTCACGGAGCGCCCAGTTGGCAAGGTGCGTGGCGGTGTGGTTCTGCTGGGTCGCGACGCGGGCCATGCCGACGGTCACGCCGGCAGCCTTGCCGACGATGATCTCGCTCTTGATCACGCGCCCGACATGCAGCACATACCCGCCGACGACGCGGGTGGTATCGACATCAAACGACCCGCCCCCCGCCGTCACGATCCGGCCAGTGTCGCCGACCTGTCCGCCCATCTCGGCGTAGAAGTTGGTCTTGTCCAGGATCAGCGCGGCCGGTGCTTCGGTGTCGGTCTTGATCGAATCGACGAGCTTCGCGCCGTCCCAGATCGCCACCACCTTCGACCGCATCTGCTCGTACCCATACTTCTGCGAATCATCGGTGGCCGCGATCCCCCGCTCGCGCAACTGCTCCAACACGCCCGGGGGCAACGTCGTCAGCGACGACTCGCCCTGCTTGCCACCAGCCCGCGCCTTCTCGCGGGCCTCGTCCATCAGCTCTTCGTACCGCTTCAGATCAACGGTCATCCCCCGCTCGCTCGCCATGATGCTGGTCAGGTCGATCGGGAACCCGAAGGTGTCATAGAGCTTGAACGCGTCTTCGCCCGTGATGATCTTGTTGCTCGACCGTTCAGCCGCGTCTTCGAATAGCGCGATCCCGCGGTCCAGCGTCTTGCCGAAGCTAATCTCCTCGTCCTTGATTAGCTCTTTCACGTGCCCCGGGTTCTTCTTCAGTTCCGGGAACGCCTCGCCCATCGAATCGACGACGACATCGACCAGCGTGTAGAGGAACGGGTCCTTCAATTCCAGTTGCTGCCGCCCGAACCGCACCGCGCGGCGGAGGATGCGACGCAGCACATACCCGCGTCCTTCGTTGCTCGGCGTCGCACCGTCGGTCAGGGCGAACGTCAGACACCGGATATGATCCGCGATCACGCGGAACGCGATGTCTTTCCGCAACCCCGGCGAGGCCGCTTCAGCGGCCGGGTCAGTGGCATTGGTTTTCGGAAACAACCCCGAATACGTATGCCCGCTCAACTCCTTGAGACACGCCCAAAACGGATCGAACAGGTCGATATCGTAATTGCTCTGCTTGTCCTGCAGCACCTGCGCGATGCGTTCAAAGCCCATGCCCGTGTCGACGTGCTGGGCTGGGAGCGTGACGAGCGAGCGGTCCGGGTTGCGGTTGTATTGGATAAAGACGTTGTTCCAGATCTCCATCACGCGCGGGTCTTCGCCGTTGACGTGTGCGCCGCCGGATTTGTCGGGCGTGCGGTCGTAGTAGATCTCAGTGCAGGGCCCGCACGGGCCGGTGTCGCCCATCTCCCAGAAGTTGTCCTTGCCGAAGTAATGGATCCGCTCGCGCGGCACGCCGCAGACGGTGTGCCAGATGTCGGCCGACTCCTCGTCCCGCGGCACGCCGTTCTTCTCGTCGCCCTCGAAGCAACTGACGTGAATCCGCTCCGGGTCCAGCCCCCACGCCTTGGTCAGCAGTTCCCACGACATCTCGATCGCACCGCGTTTGAAGTAATCGCCGAACGACCAGTTGCCGAGCATTTCAAAAAACGTGTGATGACGACGCGAGCGACCGACATCGTCCAGGTCGTTGTGCTTCCCGCCCGCCCGGATGCACTTCTGCGTATTGACCGCCCGCGTGTAATCGCGTTTCTCCTGCCCCAGGAAGATCGGCTTGAACTGATTCATCCCCGCGTTGGTGAACAGCAACGTCGGATCATCCACCGGCACGACAGGACTGCTCGGCACAAACGTGTGGCCGTGCTTGGTGGCGAAGAAATCGATAAACGCTTGTCGTATTTCGGCTGAGGTCATTGGAACGGGGGATTATTGCCAAACGGTGTGGCCTATCAAGTACGCCGACCCCTATGGGCCACTCCAGCCAGTGAAGGCGGATCGCGTTGTCTGCACATCTGCATTGTAATACCCCTCAAAGTCGATACTCTTAGTCGTATGGCTAGGATTGTCATCCATCCCGATGTCTGCAACGGCCAGCCGACAATCGAAGGCACACGGATCGCCGTCCGCACGGTGCTCGAGTTTCTCTCCGCCGGCGACGCGATCGAGGATGTGCTAGCCGAATATCCCACCCTGACGCGCGATGACGTCCTGGCCTGCCTGGCGTATTCCGCCCGGCTGTTGCAGCATCACTACTCCGTGCAGGCGGTCGCTTGAACGGGTTCCTGCTGGACGAGAATCTCCCGCGTCGGCTGACGTTGGCACCGTCGCTTCCGGTCATTCATGCCACCGACCTCGGCGGTTCTCTCACCGATTCGGTTCTGTGGGAACACGCTCGCGCGGGTCGGTTGGCAATCGTGAGCAAAGACGCCGATTTTTCGGACCGCATGATGCTCTCCACTCCCCCGCCTTGGGTGGTGCGGCTCGCTTTTGGCAACCTGCGACTGCATGACTTCCACACCACCCTCGCACGCGCCTGGCCTCAAATCGAATCAATGCTCCCCGCCCATAAACTACTCATCGTACACGCCGACCGCATCGAAGCCGTCAACGACTAACACCGCGCCGATGGCGGGCGTCTGAACCGCACGCGATCCCGATTTAAAAGAGATCGTGGCACGGGCTACCGAGCCCGTGATTGAACTTGGTCTGGTAGCCAAAGCCACAGAGATGGATTTGGGGAAGTACGCGGGTGCAGGTGGAAACATCCGTGATCATCCCGTCTGCATCCGTGTGATCTGTGTACAATCTCCGTGGGCAGAAGGGGGGGGGTGGCGCGGCTCACGGCGCGAGGATCTTGAACGTTTGGCTGACGGGCGCGGCGGTTGCGGTGCCTTCTTTTCCGCCGATGCCGAACTGCCATGCGACCACGGTGACGTCGATCGGGAACTTGCCGCGGGCGGGCAGGTCGGTCAGGACCAGTTTGCCATCTCGGACAATCGCCGGTCCGACCGCAACATAATACCGCACGGGCAGGCCGCGATCGGAGGTGGCTTTGAGATCCACCGCAGCGGCGTCGGGCTTCAGATCGCCGATCGGGGGAAAGTCGATCTTCTGCGGCTTACCACCGAATGACTTGAAGCCGCGCGGGAGCATGCCGACCTGTTCGGTGTAACGATAAGTGTCGTCGCCTTCGCTGAATGCGATGAACGTGCCGCGGACCGGGGTGGTGGCCGGATCGAGCGCGGTGAAGTTGACGCGCAATTGTTGATCCCCCGCCACTTCGAGCGGCCCGCCAGCGACGCGAAGCTTGATCGGCGATTCACTGTGACCCGCAGGTTTGCCGGCATCCGCCCAGCGCGGGCCGTTGGGTTGGGTCTTGGGATAGGCATCGGCGTAGGCCGGGCGAAACTGCATCTGCGTGCCGTCGCTCACCCAAGCATAGTTGTTGATGAAGTATCGCACACCGGCGTCGATGAAAACGTCGTGATCCCACTTGATGAACTGGTCTTTCTTCGAGAACCCAACATGGTAAGCGACGTTGGCTTTGGCGATCTCTTCATCAAAGAACCACTGGGCTTTGGATTTGTCGCCGGTGTAGGCGTCGTACGGTTGCGGGGTCGCCAGGTCGAACGTCCTGGCTTTGAGATCCGCAAGCCACCCAGACGCCGGATCGATCGGTCTGCAGACAACCGGATCGGGGGCATCGGGTTTAAAATCCGGGATGCGCGCCGCGGCCGCCTTTTTGATGAACATCGCCAGATACGCGGCGTTTCGATCGGACCATGCGAAGTGTCCGGCACCGGGCTCGGCGACGATGCTGCCCAGCGCCGCCGGATGACTGCCGCGAAACACCAGCAAACCATCGCGGCCCATTTCCCACGCGTTCTCCCTGCCGTTTTCGTCGCGCATTCGCCCACCAAACTCATCGAACTGTCCGACCATCGCCAGAGCGGGCACCGAAGGCGAGACATTGTATTTGGGGTTGTTGGCGTCTCCGGGAACGCCGCCTCGGTACTGCATGAGGCCAAAGCATCGATCCGCGAACTTGATCGCCAGATCCTTGGCAGGCGGCCCGCCCGCAGAATGCCCCGCGAAGAACAGCGGTGCGATCCTAATCTCCGGGTATCCCGACGCACCTGCAAGGTCATTCAAGACCGTTTGGATGTCTGCTGATCCGATGCCACAGGTGAGATAGACGATCGCCAGTTGGGCTTCGGCGCAGGCGGCGCGGATTTGGGCATCCACGACGATGTTCGGCTCGGCCAGCGTTTTGCCCAGGATCACCACGCCGCGCACGTGCGGGGCTTGAGGCGGAATCCACAGCAATGCACTGGCGGGGTCTTTTGGGGTTTTGACCGGGACCTGATACTGAAACACCGCCGCCTTAGCGCACACCGAAAACGCGATACAGGCAAGTGCAACCCGCCAGATCGTTCGCCAGAGGTTGGTCATGTGATGCTCCAGAGTCTGTCGACAGCGTGTCGTAATGGATCGTTCAGGGTATACAATATTCGTACCGTCGCGAAATCGGTGTGTTGAATCATTCTTGCGACAGTTCTTCGGATACAAACAGAAAGTCGCCGCAAAAGTGGGAAAGAACCATAGAAAAGCGTACGATTTTGCGACATCAGCGGAGCTGATCCAACTGCTTTGCGATGGTGGCAAGTTGCGCTTGCGTGGGGGCTTGGCGATTGAGCCAGACCAGCGTTTGTTCGATCTGTTTGGATGCGAGTTCGCCGTAGCCGGTGGCGATCGATTTGTTGGTCGCGCGGGTGCGGGAGGCGACTTCGTCGCTAACCTTTTGCAGAAGCGTCATCACCGACCCGTAGCCGGTGAGTGCGATCAGATCGAGGTGTCCGAACAACGCCCCGCTCATCGCCAGGTATCCGGTCAACAGATACGGCGTGGCCTCGGAATACTTGCTCACGCGATCGGCACCGGGGATGACTTTCATCAGCTTGTTGAGAATCGCGGTATCGCGCGGCGTGGCGTTCCACTTGGTTTCCAGCCATCGGGTGAGCTGCCCGACCTCGTCATCGACGATCTTGCCAGCCAGATCGACCGGCATCTTCCACTCGGCCGATTCGACCGAGGCGGTCTCGTGCAGGATGTCCTGGATGCGGCTTTGCAGGGACTGAAACTGATCGACGACGATGGCTCGGAAATCGGGCGCTTCGGCATGGGCGGTCGGGTTGACGCCGGGTAAATCAAACTCGCCGGTTCGGGTCCACGACCAGACCGATCGCGGCAGGCGCACCAGCATCGTCGGCACGGATCGCACGCGATCAAGCATGCGCTGCGGGCCCATCAGGTAGAGCACGCTCTTTTCGCGCAATCGCCGCTGCAATTGCTGCGTGAGCGGATGGACGTTGATCTCGATCGCCTCCCCGGCCAGCGAACGGATCGCCAGCATCGCGCGATCAACTCGCGTACGTCGATCGAGCAACGGCGCGATGATCTGATCATTGATCCGACCGGCGACGTCGCTGACGCGTGCGTTATGAGCCGATTCATCGGGCGCGATGCGGAGTGCTTCGATCCGCGATCGGGTGATGGACTGATCGGCATTGGGTTGCCAGGTCGAATCGTCTCGCGCGACCGCGAGAACGATAGGGTCGGTCACGCCGCTGCGGGTGAGGAGTTTGGCGTAATCATCCACCACCGCCTGTTCGTCGGCTTTGTTCATCACAAAGAGCGAAGGCAGACGGTACCGCATCGCCAGCCGATAGTACGGCTGCAACTCTGGCATTTGATACTTCTCAGGACTGACCAGAAACACGACCGCATCCGCCCACCGAAACGCCCGGTCGGCGGCGGCGTGGTGGTCGGTCAATTCGCCGTCGATATCCGGCGTATCGATGAGCGTCACATGATCGAGAATCGGACGATCCGACCGCACGATTGCCACGCGATCCGGCTTGCCCCGTGCGGGCGATTCTTCGGCATCGACATGGATCAGCCGGGCAAACCCGCCGGGCAGGGATTCCTTGGTGATCGCGATCGGACCGGCGGTAAATGTGCGACGAAAGCTGGTGGCGGTCAGTTCATCGGGGGTTTCCAAAAGGCGATTGACCAGCGTGCTTTTACCGGTTCCGGTCCCGCCGATGATCGCGACGATGGGTTTGTCGGCTCCGGTACGCGAAAGGTGAAAGAGCGTCGCCGACAGATCAGAGCGAACGCGATCGATCGCCGGGAGAACGCCAAAGTCGTCGAGCGGTTCGATCGACACCAGCAGTGCCTCAAGCGATCCCTGTATTTTGTTCAATCCACCGGCCACAACGCCAATTGTACCGTATTTGGGTGATCAGAGGCAGTGGCACGACGTGGGTTGGCGACCTGACGCGCCGACTTTGATACATTGATTAGACCATGCAGGATTATTCGCATCTGGTTGAACCGCGGCTGGGGTCAAATATCGGTCGGTGGATTTCTTTCTCGTCAGCGTGCAGACCCATGGGGATGATCAATCTCAGCCCGGACAATCACGTCGCAGGCGACTGGGGCGGTGCGTATCGCTACTCGCTATCGATGATCAAAGGTTTTAGCCATATCCATGCGTGGCAGATAAGCGGGATTCTGGTCATGCCCATCACCGGCGCGGTGGACCTATCCGAAGGGTGCGATGGCTGGGAATCGCCTTTTTCGCATGAAAATGAGGTCTGCAAGCCCGGCTATCACCGCGTGCGGCTGGACCGCCACAACATCGACGCCGAACTGACCGCAACAATGCGTGTCGGCGTGCATCGTTACACGTTTGCCAGCAATGCCGATGCGTCGATCGTGATCGATCTGGCGACAACACTTGGCCCGTGTCAGATGGGTGGCGCGTCGCTGGTCCAAACGTCGGCCCGCACGCTTGAAGGGTGGGTGATCAACCTGCCAACCGTCCGCAAACCCAAGCCGCTGACGATCTATTTCGCGATCGAGTTGGACGTCGATTGCTCGATTTCGCAGCAGGTTGGCGATCGAGCGGTGCTGTCGCTGGGCAAGGTGAGCGACCCGGTGGAGATGCGAGTCGCGATCAGCTACACCTCGATCGACGCCGCCAAGGCGAATCGGGCGAAGGAGATCGCGGGTCGATCGTTTGATGCGATCGCCGCCGAGGCACGGGCGGAGTGGAATCTGGCATTGGCGCGGATCGACGTCGAAGGCGGCACCGCCGAGCAACGCGGGCGATTTTATACCGATCTGTTTTTCTCCCTGTGCGGCAGGCGTGTGGTCAGTGATGTTGCAGGCACCTACATCGACAACACCACGGACACGCCGACCGTCCGACAGATACCGCTCGATGATACTGGCCGGCCGCTTTACCAACACCATAATTCTGACGCCTTCTGGGGCGCTCAATGGTCGATCACCCCGCTGTGGGCGATCGCTTTTCCCAAACTCATTCATGACTTCTGCCATTGCTTCTTTGACATGTACCTCAATGGCGGACTGATCCCACGCGGACCGGCGGCAGGGAATTACACCTTCGTCATGACCAGCGCCCAAACCACACCCCTATTCGCCTGCGCGATCCATACCGGACTGTTCAAACCCCACGACATCGATGCGGTCTACCAAGCCCTTCGCAAGAACCATTTCCCCGGCGGATTGATGAGCAAGTCCGGCTATGAACATCACACCTGCATCGGCGGTGGGATCGAAGACTACATCGAGCGCGGTTACATCCCCGAGGACCTGCCCAAGGCCGGTTTTCATACCAACGGTGCCTCACAGACCATCGAACATGCCTACAACGATCACGCGCTGACGCAACTGGCGACGACGCTTGGCAAAGCCGACGACGCAGCGTTATTCACTCGTCGATCCCGGAACTGGCAAAACGTCTTTGATCGCGCCATCGGTTTTGCTCGCCCGCGTAGTCGCGATGGGTCGTGGATTGAACCGTACAACCCTTCAGACAGGCGGGGATGGACCGAATGCAACGGCTGGACCATGACGTTCTACGCCGCACACGACATCGAAGGCCTTATCGCCTGTTTCGGTTCGCACGATGCGATGCGGCAACGCCTGCGTGAGGCGTTTGAGCTGACCCGAGACCGTGGTTTCTTCGTCCCGCACGATCATCATGAACAGATCCCGCTAGACTTCGGGAATGAACCGGCATTGGGTGCCTGTCATCTATTCCAGGCCGCCGGGGACCATCGCAGCACGCAATACTGGATCAGGCAGGTTTTGGACAAGCTCAAATCCGGCAACGCCCCCACCGACCACTACGGCGGCGATGAAGACCAGGGGATGATGGGGGCTTGGAACGTGCTGTCTACGATCGGGCTATTCAGCCCCGACGGCGCCGCCGGTAAACCCGGTCGGTACATGATCACCGCGCCGCTGTTTGATCGGGTGACGATTCACCTCGATCCACACTACTTCTCCGGCAAGACATTCACCATCGAAACCACCGGCATCAATCCGATGCGTGTACGCTATATCGCATCTGCAACTCTTGACAACGTGCCACTGGCGTCACTCGAACTGACTCACGCCCAGATCGTCGCCGGCGGTGTGTTGCGGCTGACTTTGGAGGATTGACGCATCCCGCCGGATGGTCACACGTTTGTCGCCACGTACGGCTTCGATGGTGCCGGGAACATTGGGCAATACGAACCGGTGTTTGTCGGTCGCGGCGCGGAGGCGGGTGGTGGCGGTGAGAAGAAAGACTTCGGTCGGCTCGATACGTTCACCAACGATGATGTCGCTGGCAGGGTTGTTGTTTTCTGAATCCAGCCAGACGTATGGCGCCCGATCCAGCATCGCCAGGTGCAGGTCGTACTGGCCTTGGAGGATATGCGGGTCCGACGGCGACATCGCGAGGGTGGTCGCCATCAGCAGGATCATCCGGCGTAACTCATCATCGCGACGCGGATTCGCAAACTCCATATACGCCACGTCCGGCGGATTGTGGCACCGCATGCAGTTATCGACGAAATACGACACCGGCCCGCTGGTATCCGGCACCTGTCCGACATAGTTCACCAAAGGCAGCGTCGGCTCATAACCCTTTTTGCCAGAATCACTTAACGCCATCACCCCCACGCCGATCAGCCCGGCGAGACAGACGACGATACCCAGACAATCGGAGACGCGAATCGGCATGGGTAGGTGGGAATATAGCAGAAAAATGGCTTGGCCGCTGATGACCGCGGGTGGATGCGGATGGATGCTGACAGCGTTGTGTCAGGGGATGTGGGTGTAGCTGAAGAATGTAGCACCCATTGGCACTCAGTTCGCACACGCCGCCGCGCCGAAGAGTTCGCTGCGGTGAAGCGTTGCATATGGCCTCGTGGAGTGAAAACGGTAGTTCAGCCACTATTATCTAATAATTGCGAACACAATCACCCTGGAGGCGGGTTTTTTGAAAGTCTCAATCCCCGTAATCGCTTTCCTTTTTCACACCACGGGTCTCTGCGTCCAAAGCAAATCGTGACCCCGCGACCAAACAAGTAGCGGCCCCCTATGCCTGCTCGGCGACTGGAACACCACGTCCAATAACGCCAAAGTTGCCTGAATGCTGTCTCGTCCGCCAATGTCGCCAAGGCGGGTAGACGATGGAAAGGGGGTGCGTTGCTTATAAAAGCGGCATGCTTATGCTGTTGATCCCCTCTGCAATTTCCCATTTTCGTCGAAAAGGCATGGTGATCATCTACGCGATGTTCTCGGTGGTGGCGTTGATGGGGATGGCGGTCTACGCGGTGGACGTGGGTCGGTTGATGTTGGTCAAGGCTGAGCTTCAGACCGCCGCCGACGCCGCAGCGCGCTATGCCGCCGTCGGAATGGTGACCAGTTCTAATAAATCGGGCACCGCGTACAGTCAGAGTGTCGCGGTCTGCAACGACCTCCGTGCCGACGGGCGCGTCATCACGCTCAGCAACTCGGACGTGCGGGTTGGGGTTTGGGACGCATCGACGCGAACATTTACGCCCCGCAACACCAACAGTAGCGGCATCAATGCGGTCAGCGTGACGGTTCGTGCGACGCTTGGCGGACCGGGATCGTCGCCGCTGTTTGTGCAGGCGTTGGGAGGTGAGGCACGCACTATATCGCGTACGTCGATCGCAGTAGCGTCAGTGACAGAAACGGAAGTGACCAGTCCGTCACAAGGAAATTTGTGGCTGGCGGGTATGCCCGACAATTCGACCGTTACCAATTTACAAGGTAACAGTGGACGCTTTGATAATTCGGGCACGTCCAATAACCGCAAGCAACGCCCCGAAGCGGTGTCGCTGGCTGATCTGGGCCTTCAGGCGGGGGACATCGTGAGCTTCGAGGGACTCAGCGGTGTCGGGTCGAACGGATCAGGGTCAAGCAATACCGGTCCGGACGGGAACACGTCGTGGAGCGTGGCGCTGGGGAACTCATCGCCTTCTACGGTTCCGACGACGTCGGCCAACGGGATCGCCAACTTGCGTGCGCCGATCGCGTCGTGTGTAGCCGTGTTCCTCGGGGATGCGGCACCCAACACGACCCCCGCACCGGCGGCGCTGGATTTCTCGTTACACACGCAGCGCGACTATCTAAATCTGTCTCCCGTAGTGAAACAGCCTTTCTTTGTTGGGGATGGCAAGACAAGCTGGGGTGAAGTGCAGAACATCCGTATCCCCGCTGGCGCAACCCGCATTTTTCTGGGGATGATGGACGCGTGGCAATGGAACGATAACACCGGCAACTTTCGATTAAAGTTCTATCGCGGTCAGACGGTCTCCACCGTTCAGTGACGCGATGCTTAGGTACGCTCGTAGTGTTTCATCAGGGGCGTGACGATATGCCGTGCACGACAATACTGACTGCGATCGTGCTTAACGTCACCGCCGCCAGAGTGCTTGCGGTTGCGTCATCCACCTTGATCCCCATGATGCGCCGGGCCACCAGTTGGGCCTTGTCGAAGCTGGCCAGCGATACCCCCAGCAGACAGACCAGCCCGCGCATCAACCGGCTCATCGATTCCCCCGCCAGCGTGTCGGCCGAATGCTCG
>JBGSMH010000122.1:0-13445 GCA_041740275.1 Phycisphaerae bacterium | reverse complement strand
GTGCGAGGCCCGTTGTGTTGAGGATGTCCGAAGACTATTCGGTCCGTGGAGCAGGATTACATCCCGCCGCCACCACCGCCTTGCATCTGCATCATCACTTGCATCCCGGCGGCGATCAGTTGCTGCACGGTCTTGCGGGGAAGGTGCGCGTCAATCCGAAGCGCCGAACCTTCGTTCGATCCCGAGATACCCAGCGGAGGCAATTCCGGCGGGAGTTGCAGGGGGATCTGCATGCCCATCGTGCCAGCGACACCCACGCCGGTGTTGACGAACTCATCCAAGGCAACATACGACTCATAGAACCGCACCTTGGGCAACTCAGCAGAGACGACTTTGATGTGCTCAAGTTTGCTGAGCGAATCTTCGTTCGCTTTGGCGGCGGCGAGGAACTTGGCGATCGTCGCGTCGGTGGCGCTTTGAGCCATCACGAAATCGCCGTTCATGTTGGCAAAGCTGTAGGACAGCCCTTCGCCACCATAGAACATGTTCATCATCATTTCGGCCTGCATCGCGCCCGGATCGTCGGCGTTCTGGGGCATTTCCAGTTTCATCGTGTCAAATGCCACACCATCAACCGTGCGGGCGTTGGGGGTGACAATGAAATTGCCCATGTCGCCTGCGGCATCGGGGTTGGCTTTCTTCTGAGCGGCTTTGACTTCCGCGAACAGGTCGGTGATCAGTTCTCCACCGATCGTGGCGGCGGCCTTGCCGTCCTTGCCTGCGCCCTTGTAGATCGCGACTTGCTGGAACATCCCGTCCTGGCCGATCTTCTCCGCGACAGGCATGCCGAAGATGTAACCCTTGTTGCTTCGCGTGGCACCCAACAGGTGTTGTGCGAGCAACTTGGCTTTTTCCTGGCCTTCGATCTTGTTCAGTTCTTCGAGGATCGGTTTGGTGAGATCATCGACAACCTTGGCGGTGGCTTCGGGGTCGCTCATCGCGCCGCCGAACACGAGGTACTTGGTGTTGGGCAGACCCGCCGTCAGCGAGCCATTTGTGCCCTTGAGCACCGCAACGGTCTTGCCGATGTAGCTGTCGGATTTGAACTCGCTGATAACGGAGAAATTGATGCCCGCATCACTGATCCGAACGCCAACCGAGGCGCTATCGACATCACGCAGGAATGACTTGGCGACATTGAACGCCTGTGCAACCGACGTCTTGATCAGCGGATGCCATTTTTCGGGAACTTCCGTCAAGCCACCGGCCAATTCCCGATCGACCTCGGCGATTGCTTTTTCAAGCTCGGGCAACAATTCGGGTGAAATCTTGGCGAAGTTGGCGTAGAGGAAAAAATCTTCCTTGCTCGCGTCATTGGCGACCGCGCCCTTGGGCTTGAGAGTGGCCGCGGGTTTGGCGGCGACCAGATCGCGATCCGGGCTCAAGGCCGCATATTCGCCCCAGTTGGCCATGAAAGACGGCTTGCCACCGCCGCCCATGCGGAACTCGGCGACGCCGCCTTCAACCTTGGCGTTGGGGAAGTTGCTGACCAGTTCATCGAAATTGGTGATCGGCACCAACACAATGATCCCAGGATCTCGCTCGCCTTCGGCGGGTTTCAGGAAGACCACGCCAAGCTCGCCATTTTCCTTCAGACCTTTTTCGATCTTCAACTCCTGCTTGAGCGATCCGAGCGGGTCTTTCAGCGGGGGCAGGAAACCATCGACGCCAAAATCCTGAGCCAGCTTGGCGACTTTGCCGCTGGTGACTTTGAGGTCGGCAACCTTCACCGCGACGAGTGCGTCGGCGGGGGTGCTCTCCAGAACATTGGCAGATGCGATGTTGGCCGCGATCAATGCGACGGCGGCAGCGAGAATACGTTTGGTGACGCGCATGGGCGTAACTCCCTGTTAAATGAATTGAATCCAGTATCGACCACCGGAACGCTAACACAGCCGATTCCAACAATCAATATCCACGTTGTCTGAGTCAGATTTCTCCTGTTGACCCAATTCTTGTCACTACTAAAAGGGACACGTTACCTCGCCAGGACGCTGCTACGCACATCACGGAATCGCAGCCATTTTCACCCGATCGATCTTGCTCTGACTGTCACAGACTGCATACGGGGTCAGGGGTGAGCGTCCACGGCGTACGACATTGCCGGGACGCTCATCCTGAACACCCTCACCCCTGCCCTGGCAATCACGCCAGCGGATGCAAAAAACGATTACGACCAACTCGCGACCAACGCCGGCTGTCGGGCGGCGACGCGACGACGCAGGGGGAGAAGTTGCTGATCGATGTTGGGGCTGATTCGCTCTTCCCGTGGGTTTTTGTGAGCCGGGACAGCGTGGTCGTCCCCGGCGACGCGATCCAGTGTGCGGTGCACCAATTGCTCAGCCCGCGGGAGACGCGATTCGACCAATTGCAGCAGAACAAACGCGGTGACGGCAGGGTCGCCTGGCATGCGACGCAGGGGTTCGCGGGCCCATTCTCCGTCGTCCCGCTGGAGGACATCCAGGTACCGGATCGCCGATTCCAGTGCTAGTCCTGCCCCGCGATCGGTCGCCAGCGCCCGCATCGCCAGTGCGGTGGTGACGGCATCGTCAAATCCGCCATCCGCCTGCTGGCTGGCGACGAGGAATCGCAGCATTTTGGCGACAAAGGGCTGGTGAGACTGGAGCAATTCGTGCATTCGGATGACGCACAGCGCCGCCGCCGCCTCGGGGCCGCGGATGAGCTGCCGGATTCCCCCGACCGCTTCGGCCCGACCCTGACAAAGCTCATCAATAAGCCGCTCGTACGCCTTGAGGCCCCAGAACCGTTCTGCCTGCTTGATTGTCATCATATCCGAACTCCCGTTAAGGTTGTGTACGGTATTATCGTACGGTACCTGTTAGGAAGTCAAATAAAAAATACGGAAAATGTTCGGGTACCAGATTCTCCATCTCAGCCCCACCCCCGAAATGGCGCAATGAGAAAGGAAAATGTCGATTTTCTCACGGGCTGCGTCCCCATTTTGCCGCGTCGTTCCGTGACGCATTCGTCTCAGAACCGCGCCATTTCGTCGCACCGCAGCTTTCATTGCATGGGAGTACGACGACAACTATTTCTGGACATTCTTTTTTGTGGAGCGTGAACCTGCTCCTGCGGAGATACAGGTGGTGAGGATGAACTGCCAGCCCATATCCCTATGCTATTGCAGCGGCACCCCTTGCTTGGTTAACGCCGCCTCGATGGATTTGTAGGAATCCTCTTCCCAAACATCGAACCCTTTCAAGCTGGGATGGGCACCATCCGAAAAATGCATGCCTGGCAGATATGCTCCAGTGCTCATATCCGTCAGACGCTTTCGATAGCTCGCGATCGTGTTGGGATTTCGCGCGATCATCCAGTCCTGTTCGGCCACATAATTGGCCCACCAGTTCGGCGTATTGCTGGTCATTCCCGGTGCCAGCCAGGGGACGATGGCCATATTCTTGGCTTTAAGAATCTTCTCCGCTTCCAGCCAATCCGTTTCCATTTGTTTGTACGGCAGCTTGTGAACTACGTTGTTGATCGATCCAAACTGCAGCAGGCATGCCCCAAAATCACATTCCGCCAAGATGGCCTTTATCCGCGAAACGAACTGATCCGTGGTATGACCCACCCGGCCAAAATTCACCGGTGCGACATACACGCCCGCTTCCTTCCATCGCTCGGCCAACCTGCCCGGCACGCCATAGGGATTGGAATATTGATCGCCATCACCATAGCCCCACAACGTGCTATCGCCGATGCACAACAGAGGCACGACCGGCTTGGGATGTCCGGAAAATTCCACTACGAGCAACGGCAACTGCCCGAACGTGTTATGGCCTTTGGTGGAAAATCCTTCGCTCAGATTTTTATCGAGCCCTTCATCACCCGTCAATGTCCAGCCCAAGCCCAGAAATTTTGGTCCCGGGGCCGCCCCGGACCAACTGGCCACCGGACTGCCTTTGGCTAACTCCAACTGAATCCGCAGGCCTTCCTTGCCTGTCTTGGAACCCACCGGCCAATCCCCGAGCCATGTAATACTCGGCGAATCATCGGTGCCTTCCTTGATTCTGGTTTCCTTGGTGATCACCGGCACAAACGACGATTCGAACTTGGTCCCCAGCGCATCCGGACGCGGGTTTGTGTACGACGCCAGGTTCATGGCCTTGATGGAGTAGACCTTTCCAAAATTCAACAAGCCGATGCGTACCGATGTCCAACCCTGCTGTGGGCCGACGGGGTTCACCAGCACCTGATAGCTTGAATCGGTTTTGAGGAAGGATGTGAAATGCTCACCCGCACCGGCAGAGGGAATGATATAGCTTTTATGCCGTTGGGCACTGACCTTTTCTGTTGCAGCAGCGACGGCCGATGTAGGCCGGTCGGCCGATAGCCCGACGGATGCTGTTCCCAAGATGACCGCCAACACTGCCGCCGCGCCTTTGAACCACATAGTAGAACTCCGCGAATGTATTTCTGAACCGCACCCCCAGTCCACCAGCACGCAGACACGACCCTCCACTGCTACATCATCAGTCGAACGTGAAAAATAGAACATATGGGTGCTTCCTGCAAGCGATCCGGTTGGGACGGGCACACGATATGAAACACCTGTTTGATGGAGCGTTTGACGCCGATGCAGGGTAGTGACACCATTGTGTCAGGGGTTCGACAAAACCGGCGGGTTTGCCTGATTTTGCCGCCGACTTTTGAGGTTGGCCGGTATATAGTGGATTGGTCGTTTTCTCTAAGAGGAAGACTACGTTGGAGAGAGTGGGGATCTGAAACTCTGGCCGGAAAGGTAGGAGTTGCAACAGTTGCACGCGGCGCGCAACACTTTGCGGAGTCAAAAATCGTCAAGTCCAGCGGCGGCCGGGGGTTATGATTTTCACATGGACCAAATCCGATGCAACAAATGCAACAAGTGAATATTGGTGCGGTGTTGCAGTGAGACAAATCCGGCTTCCAAGCCCGTGGCGGTTTGCGTTGTTTCTTGAGGGGTAACTCGGTACGGTGGTATTCGTGCGAAGAATCATTGCTTTTATCGTTTTGGTCCTCGTTTCGCCCGCGTTCTGTGCGCTAACCGCCGACGAGTTGCTGCTGGTGACGAATAAGAACGTCGAAGCGTCGGGTGAGTTGGCAAAATATTACGCCAAGGCGCGCGGGGTGGCCGCGGAGCGGATCATGGAACTGGATCTGCCGCAAACCGAAAAGATCTTGCCCGCTGGCTATCAGGCGAATCTGGTCAAACCGATCCGGGCGTATCTGGAATCGGATGCGGGCAAGGGCGTTCGCTGTGTCGTGCTGTTTACGGGCGTGCCGCTGACGTTGCAGTCGATCGAGACGGACGCACCGACGCGAGCCGAGGTCGCGATGCTTCGTCGGGCGATCAAGGAGTTGGATAAGCAGACGCCAGCGATCGCACAGGACGCCGAGACGTTTGCTCGAAACCAGGGGATCGTTCCGCGTGCGATCGGCGGGCAGGGGACGTCAAACGCCGCGATGCGTGTGCAGTCGGTTTTTCAACAATTGCAAGCCAAGGCCGCAACGCTCACGCCGGACAAGGTGGCGATCGTTCAGACCGAGATCGGTTCATGGCAAAAGCGGCTTCAGACGGTCGGAGTTGACGCACTGGAGATGGCGCTGGTTGAGCCCGTGGAATCGACGACTCAACCAACCACGGCGTCGACGACCTCGACTGTCACACCAGTACCAACCAAGCCCGCGACATCCAAACCCGCAACGACGCGAAACGGTGCAGACGCTCAGCCGCCTGTGAATCCGCAGGATATGCAGGCACTGGCGAATCGTCCGCGCGATGCCGAGGCGCGGCAGAAGCTTCGCGACGCCGCCGCCAGACAGCAGGGGGCGTTGATCCTGTATCAGGTCATCGAATCGCAACTGGCGTGGATCGCTCCGGATGAGACGAGCGCATCGGTCGATAGCGAATTGGCGCTGGTGTTGTTTGATGATTATCCGCGCTATCGATGGCAGCCGAATCCGCTGCAACGTGTCGCCAATCCCGGCCAGCCGCGCGGGATCATGACCTGCCGAATCGATGCGCCGAGTCTGGACATCGCACGTCGGATCATCGACGACGCGATCGCGGTGGAAAAAACTGGCCTGCAAGGATCGGCGGTGTTTGATAGTCGCGGATTGCCGGAGAAAAAGGGAAACGTGCTGGATGGCTATGGCTGGTACGATCAGGCGATCCGGAACGCTGCGACTTTTGTCGGCGATAAGACCAAGGTCGAGGTGATCACAGATGATCGGCCACAGGTGATCCTGCCCAATACGAACAAGGATGTCGCGCTGTATGTCGGCTGGTATAGCCTGCAAAATTACGTCCCCGGCAACGCGTTTTCGCGCGGGTCGGTGGGGTATCACGTTGCGTCGTTGGAGTTGACGTCACTTCGCAATGCCCAGAGCAAAGAGTGGGTGCCCAACATGCTCAAAGACGGGATCGCCGCGACGCTGGGTGCGGTGGGGGAGCCGTATTTGCACGCGTTTCCGCGGCCGGAGGAGTTTTTCCCGCTGTTGCTGACCGGAGAGTATACGGTCGCCGAGGTCTATTGGCGGACGACGCCGATGAGCAGTTGGAAGTTGTCGCTGATCGCTGATCCATTGTACAATCCGTATCGAGCAAGCCCGCAACTAAAGCGGGCCGACCTGCCCGCCGGGTTGAAAAGTGCGCTGGATAAGATTGAAGCCGCAGGCGGGCATGACCGATAATGATTGTGTCAGATTGACCAAGGACCGTGATGGCCGCCCAAGTGATGTGCCCAAATCTTCGTTGCCGTCGCATCCTCAGTGTACCTGATGACGCGCGTGGCAAGGTGGTGCGATGTCAGGGGTGTCAGACACTTCTAAAAGTCCCCTCGCCCAAGCCGGCGGGCAATGCGCCGACGACTACGAAACATTAGGCCGCAAGAGCCTATCCAAGAAAAAACCCCCGGCGATCCGGGGGTTTTTGCGTATGCGGCTAACTGGAGTCGAACCAGCACGGGCTTGCGCCCACTAGAACCTGAATCTAGCGCGTCTGCCAATTCCGCCATAGCCGCGACGTTCCGTTGGCATTCTCGACCTTGCGGGCGAGTCGCGTATTCTTAACCGCGCGCCGGTGATTTTGCAAATCGCCAATCTCCGCGAAGGTCAGAAACTTCAATTCCATCAGGGAATATCAGTTTCGCCTGAATGTCGGCGGGGCAGTGACCTTGAAGGTGGAGTTGGTCGCCTTGTCGTTCCCATTGGATCGAAAACGCACCGGCACGGGTTTGGATGCTGGCGCGACAGGTTTTCAGCAGGTCGGTTCGCGGTTTGAGCACCACGCTGGCCGGGTCAAAGTCGAGCCCGGGCAGCCCGGCGATACCGGTTAGGTAGAACTCGATCGGCGCGCCCGACCAGGGGTGACACCAACTGTCCAGGCCGTCGCCCAGGAAAGTTTCCCATAGCAATGTCGCACCGCCATCGAGCATCTTTTGCCAGAGGGATCGGGCTTGGCGAAGGGCCAGGTCGTGCATCCCAAGGCGCGTCAGTTCGGGGAAGATATAGGCCCAGAAATAAGGTCCGCCCCAGCAGATTTCGGGTTCGGGATGATCTGACAGCTTATTCAGGATCGATCGCGATTCTTCATCGGACGCACCCCCGGCACCGATCGCCCAGGCATTGGTCTGCTGGCTGATCTGCGTCGATCGTTTGTCGTCCAGAACCGCGTCAACGTAGACGCCCTGTGACGGATCATAAAACGTAGCTCTAACGCGCTTTATCAATTCATCCGCACGATCATTCCAGTTTTCGTCCGGTAGATGAATCGCCTCCAGCATTTCCGCCATCGCTCGCCAGGCGCGGACGATCAAGGCGTTGAACGCCGCACTGAGCCCGTTGCGGTCGATGCCCGGCTCGTTGACGTTGTGCCAGCCCATGCCGGGGTGATCGATAAAGAGCTTTTGGCTCGGTGCGATACGCTTACGCGGATTGGCCGTATCAAATGCGGTTTCCCAGGCGCGATTCTCAACCTCCTTCTCTGGAGCGTGGTCGAATAATCCGTCGCGCTGAGGAAGCCGATCAAAGGCATGCAGAATCTCGCGACACGCGCCGATCCATTTGCGGACGATCGCTTCATCACGCGTGTATTTCCAGTAGTCGCGCAGGCCGATCAAACCCAGCAGGCTGTAGTCGATTAGTGAGCTTGGGCCGCCACTGAAGATCGACGCGGGTAACAAACCAGAATCGAATGGTCGGGCGAATTGGGTGTTGATGATATTGGCCCAATGACGGGTGTCGGCGGTGAGCATCGCGACCCATCTGCCGATTAGCACGCCGTCACCCACATAGGCTGCCTGTTCGCGGGTAGGACAGTCGGTCAACGATTCCTGCGCCCCGGCGGCCTGGGAGCGGACGCACATTCTCCAAATCCTGGCGTCCATTGGGTCATCGGTCTCAAAGGTCGATCGCCAAGCGACTGCGGGTTCGCTGGTGCGGACGCATAGGTCTCGGATCTTCACACGCCCGCTGAAGCCGCGCAGCACCAGTTGCAGATACCGCATGGAGCTATACCCGATCGGCTGCCAGTCGGTCAGACCGGCTCGGGCAAGGACGCGGTCGCAGTAGCCTGTGCCTTTGCGAACGATCTGGGGTTGATCGCCGACCATGGTTTCGCTCCAGCCGATGTCGATCGTGCCGGGGGTATCGGATTCGCAGTTGAAGATGACTTGCCCGGTGACTTGCTCCTCAAGTGCGCAGATCAACACGACGCCGCGTTCTTTGGAAAGCCCGTCGACAGCGTAGTTGCCGCGCCGGTCGCCAAGATTGCGTACGGTTACGCCTGCGTCCAAATCGAATCGCGGCAAGTCAACCAACGCTTTTCCCAAGACATGCGAAGGGGTGGATGCGGCGATCGCCAAAGGTGCCGCATCGCACGCATAGACGCTGATCAAGGAAACCGAAGCTCGACCAAAACGCAATGCCGGGACCGGGCGATCGACATCGGTCACGCCTTTGATCGGCGCACTATAAACCGTCGCGGGCGACCAGTCAGAATCATCGAAATCACGCTCGCGCCACCCCGTCGGGGCGATGGCGGCGTCGAAGTGCTCGATATGCCCGATCGCCCAACCCCGACGCGGCACATCATCACCAAAGCCGGTGCGCTCCAGCGTCCGCCAAGAGGCGTCAATCGGGATCGCGGTGGCAGAATCGCCGTGAGTCAGATCGAGCTGACCGACAATATGCGGCTCGGTGGTTGGAACATAGTTATGCAGCGAAATGCCTGGCGAATGCGTCAGGATCGCGACGCAGTTATGTTCAGATCGCAGGTAGGGCGTCAGTTCGATCGCATCGAATGGCCGGGTGTCGGGGTGATGGTGTGCCGGTCCACGCGAGACGTACAACCCGTTGACCCACAGGTGATACACACCATCCACAAACAGCGTGATATTGGCGGTGGCGGGGGTCTGGTCGATCCGAAAGACGCGTCGGAAGTACCGCGTTCGGTTGGCACCGTCGAGTCGCACGCGCGGGAGATGAAGCGTATCGATATTCATGAGATTGACCTGCTCGGGGGTTTGCTGACCGAGGCTCTGAGATTGTGCGTCAGAGACTGACTTTTGCAATCAGAGCGACTTTTCAGTTGCGAGCGATTGATGTTAAATAGCTATCATTCACCTGCGGAGAATCGATATGTTTGACGGACTCGGCGTTCACCTGGGCAATCTTTCACGGCTCTCCAGCGCGCAAACGCGCTCGATCAGCCCGGAAAATCCCACCGGGGAGAAAGGCAAAGGCGGAGCCGCCACCGACGGCACCGGTGCCAATTGCGCCAGAGACCTGGGCGTGGGATGGAAAATCTCTCCGTCGCGCGTCATCGCGCCGGGCGAAACCCTGACCCTGGCTGACATCAGCGGCGGCGGGGCGATCCAGCAAATCTGGATGACCCCCACCGGCCACTGGCGATTCGCGATCCTCCGCATCTACTGGGACGATCAGACCCAGCCGAGTGTCGAGTGCCCCGTCGGCGATTTCTTCGCCTCCGGCTGGGGAAGCGGCTGGGGCACGAACCAATCCCATTACGCACAGATCTCGTCGCTGGCGGTCTGCGTCAATCCGGGCAGTGCGTTCAACTGTTATTGGGAGATGCCCTTTCGCAAACGCTGCCGCATTACGCTGACCAACATCGACGAAAAGGAAATGAAGGTCTATTACCAGATCAACTACACCCTGACCGACGTGCCCGGCGACTGCGCGTACTTTCATGCACAGTTTCGACGCGTCAATCCGCTGCCTTACAAAGAGGTTTACACCTTTCTCGATGGCGTGCGCGGTAAAGGCCACTACGTCGGGACGTACATGGCTTGGGGCGTGAATAACAACGGGTGGTGGGGCGAAGGTGAGATCAAATTCTACATGGATGGCGATCGCGAACACCCCACCATCTGCGGCACGGGCACCGAAGACTATTTCTGCGGCAGCTACAACTTCGAAAACGCGGCCACCAAACAATATCAGGAGTTCACCACGCCCTACGCCGGTATGCCCAAGGTTTATCGGCCTGACGGGACGTATCTGTCCCAGACACGGTTCAGCCTTTACCGTTGGCACATCGTCGATCCGATCCGCTTTGAAACCGACCTGCGTGTGACCATCCAAGCCCTCGGCTGGCGCAGCGGCGGGCGTTACCTGCCGCTTCAGGACGACATCGCCAGCGTCGCATACTGGTACCAAACGCTCCCCACGCCGCCGTTTGCCCAACTGCCTGACAAGGATCAGCTTGAGGTTCTGTAGCGCGTCGAAGAGAACTGGGTCGCGTCTATACGTGGCCAATCACGAACCTGACCTCCGGCAAATCCAAATCTCGACCCGCCCTGCAACGTCCTATAATCCATGTTATGTTGCATTGCGGCCGGGGGCCGGGAGGGGGTTCTGATACTGGTTTTCTTAAGAATTTGGTGAACTGACGCTCGGTGCCTTCAGGTCGACATAACTGCTATGCGGACAAAATCTCGATCCGTGATGCACTGACGAGCAACTCGTGGGCGAGCGTTGGCACGCGATGGGGCTGGCCGTCGATTCGGCGGGTGACGCGGGTGCCGGGGCTGGTCAGGAGGCGTTGGTCGGTGTTGATCATCACGTCCCCGCCGTCGGGTTTGCGAATGGTGATCCGAGGCAGCCACGGCAAGCCCAGCGTGTAACTGGCTGATCCGGGACACGACGGATACAGCCCGATCGCGGCAAACATAAACCACGCACACATTTCGCCATTGTCCTCATCGCCGGCCAATCCGCGTGGTGTGTGGCTGTAAAGCTCGTTCAGCACCCGATGGATCGCTCGCTGGCCTTTCTCGGGCGCACCGGCCAGTGCGTATAGCCACAACGCATTGTGGACCGGCTGATTGGAATGGGCGTACTGACCGAAATCGACCATCGCCATTTCGGTCATCTCGTGGACTTCGAGGGGATAATTTCCCGTGTCAAAACTCGGCGGGGTGGCAAGCATCAGATCGAGCTTGGCGACCATGCCTTCAGAACCACCCATCGCACCAATTAGTCCGGGGATGTCGTGCGGTACCGCCCAGGTCGATTGCCATGCGGCACCCTCGACATACGGTCCTCCCCAGCGAATCGGGCTGAAGGGCGTTTGCCACTGTCCGTCGGCCAGCCGTCCGCGAATAAATCCAACCGATGGGTCAACCAGTTTTCGCCAGCAGCGCGATCGCTCGAGAAACTCATCGGCCACGTCGTCGCGGCCGATTGCGCCAGCCACTTGTGCGATACACCAGTCGTCATAGGCATAGTCCAGCGTTGCCGACGCCGCGTGTTTGAACGGCCCGTCCTCGGGCAGATACCCGAGCGAATCGAGCACATCAACGCCCTGCCGTCCAAATCGCCTATCGGACGCACCTTCTTGTGTCGCGTGTTTGATCATCGCTTCAAGCGCCACTTCGCGATCAAAGCCGGTGATGCCTTTGGCGACCGCGTCGGCGATCACCGCGTCGGAATGCGTGCCGATCATGCACCCGCGGTATCCGGGCGACGCCCACTCGGGCAGCCAGCCGCCTTCTTTGACTGCGTTCATCAGGCCCGCCATCATTCGCGATGCCACATCGGGGAACATCCAATTCAACCACGGAAACAGCGTCCGATACGTGTCCCAAAATCCAGTATCGGTATACATCGGCCCGGCGTGGATCTTGCCGTCGTAGGGGCTGTAATGGATTTCGTTTCCATCAGCGCCGATTTCACTCAACTGTCGTGGGAATAACAGTGTTCGATAAAAGCAGGTGTAAAACGTCCGACGTTGCTCGCGGGTGCAGCCGTCGATCTGGATGCGGTCCAGATGCTCCAGCCACGCCGTCCGCGCCAACGCGCGAACACCCTCCCAGCTTCGGCCGATCAACTCGCGATGAATCGTCACGCGGGCCTGATCCAGTGAGACAAATGACCCGCACAGCCGCAGTTCAACCCGCCGTGTGCCGGGCGCGAATTCGACATAGAAGACACGATCAAGCTTTTCAAACCTGGCGATCCGCCTGTCAAAGTCCGCGACAAAATGCATCGCGAAATTATCCGGCACCCCGCCGCTGTGATTGCTGACTAATCCGTCAATGACGTGGGACCCGGATTGTGTCGCTTCAAATGTGCCCGGATGCGCTGTCGGAGTGGCTTCGATGATGATGCGGGGGACGACACCTTCTTCAAACTCAAACCGCATCACCCCGCCGCGTGTTGCCGGTGCCAGCGACATCGTGCATCGGTAACGCAACAGGCGCACCGTGCATTCATCGGGCCGAAGGGTGGCTTCGGTGCTCCGGTACGACGACGCCCGCCCCGCCGGTTCCAGCCGCAATTCGCCCACCTGCGGCATGATGCACAGGCTGGCATAGTCGCCGATCCACGGACTGGGCTGATGCGTCAATCGCATGCCTTGAAGGTGAGGCTCGGTTGCATTGAAAAGCCACGGGCCGGTGTCGGTTTGCAGCGACCAATGGTGCATTCCCCACGGCATAGCGACGATCGGCAGCGTGTTGCCGCACGACAACGACTTTCGCGAGTCGGTGCCTTGCAGGATGTTGACCTCTTCCAACAGCGATTCGCTCACCGACGGCTCCCTTTGCGATCATCCGACCGCCCCACCAGCATAATCCCCCCGCCGCGCGTGTAAATGGACGGACTCAAAGGTTAAGTCAGGAATGGGACGCAGATCACGCGGATTGGCGGGAACGAAAAGGGATAGGTAGAAATACTTTTTGTGGCGCATGGCTGCACGCACGACCCACCACCGAACGAGCGCCGCTTCGGATTAGGGCGACCGGGGACCGTCGAGTTCTCGAAGCCGCTCCTGTAATGGGTCGAGTATTATGTGGCGATCCGCTTCGCCCGTGAAACCGATCTCCTCTTCGCGTGCGATCGTCCAGACGATAGACTCGATCTGAAGCTCCCGCAGGGATCGGCCTCGTCGCAGCCTCCACCAAGCCTTGAGCCCCTCACCC
>JBGSMH010000121.1:0-2192 GCA_041740275.1 Phycisphaerae bacterium | reverse complement strand
TCGCGCATCGCCAGCGAGGTCGGCACGGCATGCTACGTCTATTCCAAGGCTACGCTCCTGCACCATTTCACTCAGGTCAAACAGGCGTTCGCCGAGATCAACCCGACCATCTGCTTCTCCATCAAATCCTGCGGCAATATCAACCTGTGCCGGGTGCTTGCCGATGCCGGTTCGGGCTTTGATGTCACCAGCGGCGGAGAACTGTTCCGCGCATTACAGGCCGGTGGCGATCTGAAAAAGATCATCTACGCCGGCGTCGGCAAAACCGACGATGAAATCCGCGACGCGATCAACACCGGCATCGCCGCCTTCAACATCGAGTCCGAGGCCGAGATCGAAAACATCGACCGCATCGCCGGTGAAATGGGCAAGCAGGCGATCGGTGCGGTGCGAATCAACCCCGATGTCGATCCCAAGACCCACGCCAAGACCACGACCGGCAAGAAGGAGACGAAGTTTGGCGTGGACATCGAGCGTGCCGAGCGCGTATTCGAGCAGTATCGCAATCTCAAGCACCTTCGTATCGGTGGGATTCATATTCACATCGGCAGCCCCGTCTACGAAATCCAACCCTACGTTGATGCTGTCAAAAAGGTGACGGCCCTGATCGAACGCCTGAGCCTTCGCGGGCACACCATCGAGTGGCTCGACCTCGGCGGTGGGTTTGCGGTCAATTACAAGAGCCCGGATCAAGCCAAACCCGTCACCGAACACGCCAAGGCACTGATCCCACTGCTCAAGGGAAAGCCCTACCGCATCGCCTTCGAGCCCGGCCGATACATCGCGGGCAACGCGGGCATATTGCTGACCAAAGTCCTCTATCGCAAAACCGGCGGGGCAAAGCAGTTCATCATCGTCGATGCAGGCATGAATGATCTGATCCGCCCGACTTTGTACGAAAGCTATCACTTTATCTGGCCGGTCAAACCCGACGCTAAGAACGTAATCGACCGCCGCGACTCCGAAATCGCGCCCGTCGATGGCGAGGTGGTCGATGTGGTCGGGCCGATCTGTGAAAGCGGGGATTATCTCGCGGTCGATCGTCCTTTGCCCAAGACCCAGCGCGGCGACCTGCTGGCGGTCTTTACCGCCGGTGCGTACGGGTTTGCGATGGCCAGCAACTACAACAATCGCCCGCGCGTGCCCGAAGTGTTGGTCGATGGCGACACCTACACCATCATCCGCCGTCGCGAGACATTCGAGGACCTCGTCGCCGCCGAACGGATCTGATTTCGACAAGCCACCCTTGATTTGCCCCGGCTTTCCGTGGATTCTTTCCATACCGCGCCGCGAAGGTTGGTCATGTCGCTTCACGAATACACAACACCCCGGGGAGTCCTCGCCTATGACAAGCGTGGCCTCGGCGAGCCGGTGCTGCTTGTGCATGGGATTTATCCCGGCGCATCGCACCTGGAATACGAGCACAACGTCCGCTCGCTTCAACAGACGCACACGGTGTACGCGATCAACTTGCTGGGCTTCGGCCAGTCCGATGTCCCACGCATCACCCACACCGCCCAGATGCACCAGCACCACCTGCGCGACTTTATCGCTGAAGTCATCGGCCAACCGGCTCATGTCGTCGCCAGTGGCGTCAGTTGCGGGATCGTCGCCCGGCTTGGCGTCTATGACGATCCACTCGTCCGCTCGCTGGTGCTGCTGTCGCCTGCGACCAAGCCGACCTACAAGGAAGTCCCCGGCCTCGCCGATCGGTTCGCCAACTTCTTCCTCGGCACGTTGCGGGCCGGACACAGCCTCTATGAGGTCGATGCCAGCGATGAAGGGTTGTGGTTTTGGATCAAGGAGAATTATCACGACCCCAAGCGTGTCGTGCGACAAAAGCTCAAACAGCTTTGGACCGAGGCCAACGAATCCAACAAGATGATGGCCCACATCAGCCTGTTGTGCGGGTATCTGGATACCGATCTGGCGCACTGGCTGCCCTATCTTCGCGCACGCGTGCTGATCATCCTGGGCGTGGACATGATGCCCGTCGCCAGCGATGGGTGGTTTCGATCAGCACAGTGGTCGAAAGAAAAAATCGTGGAACTGGTCGATGGGGCAAAGGCATTTCCACACGAAGAACAAAGCGCCCGCGTCAACGCGCTGATCGAACACTTTATCGACAAGACCAACGCCGGTTGATGGGGGTACTGTTGTAACGCTTTGAAAATGTCACCTGTTTTGACGCA
>JBGSMH010000120.1:0-6191 GCA_041740275.1 Phycisphaerae bacterium | reverse complement strand
ATGGACGCCCACGCCCAGCAGGAGATCCGCGACTACGCCACCGCGATGTATGAGCTGATCAAGCCCATCGTCCCCATCGCCGCCGAGGCGTTCATCGACTACAACCTCGAAGGCATGCACCTCACCCGCCTCGAAATCGAGTCCATCAAATCCGGCCAACCCCTGAACACCACCAACAAACGCGAATCGGCGGAGTGGGAGGAGAAGAAGGGGAAGTTGGGGTTGTGAGGCGGGCGGTCGGTCAGTTTTGCGAGGTGAATGGTGGAAGCAATCTGCGAAGAACTCCACTCGCTACTCGGCGGCTTGCCACGCGTTGCTTTTCCATTCGTTCCGTCAACACTTCCGAAGAATGGCATCTATATCCTGTTTGAGCGAGGCGAAACGGGGCACGGATGTGATCGCATTGTCCGAGTCGGAACCCACACCGGGCAAGACCAATTGCGATCGCGACTGAAACAGCATTTCCTTGTTGAGAACAAGGACCGCAGCATTTTCCGCAAGAACATCGGACGGGCACTTCTTACGAAGGCCAACGATCCGTTCGGGCCGCAATGGGAATATGATCTGACCTCTATAGCCGGGCGGGCGGCGCACGCTCATTTGGTTGATGCCGCACGGAAACGGCTCGTCGAGGCGCAGGTGTCAGCTTACATCCAAGCGAACTTCAGTTTTGCCGTACTGCCAATCGCCGAGAAGATCGATCGGCTCCAACTCGAGTCTCGCCTGATTTCGACGGTTTCGGCTTGCGATAAATGCCGCCCGTCGCCGAGTTGGCTGGGCAATCATTCGCCGAAAGTTAAGATTCGTAGCAGCGGGCTATGGTTGGTCAATGAATTGTACAAGGCACCGCTCACGCGGGTGGAGTTTGAGATGCTTAAGGCAAGTTGCGACCCCGCGCTGAATGGCGTGAGGGTGCGATTTTGGTTGTCGCAACGCTTGGGCACGTTACGATAGTCGGCATGACAGCGATTCACGTCATCTTCAACGGCAAGCACTTCGTGCCGAACGAGCCGGTGTTGTTGCCGGCGGATTCGAAGGCGGTGGTCTGGGTGACGCCGGATGACCCGGCCGCGCGGGCGAAGCTGGACGCGGAGATTCGTGCCTACTACCAGTCCGCGCCCGATCGCGATGACGAGGCATGGGCCAAAACGACGGCACGCGAATCGAGCAGTGCCTGGGATGAGGAATAGCGATGCCGACCTTTCCGCGACGCGGCGAAATCTGGTTCGTTGATTTCCCCGATGATCCCAAGACACGGCCAGCGCTGATCATTTCCACTGACGCACGCAATGAGTTCGCAAACAGCGTGCTCGCGGTTCCTGTAACAACGAATCTCCGACCCTCGCCAACCCACGTTTTCCTCGCCGCCGGTAGCGGCGGAATCGCGGAGGACTCGATGGCGCGTTGTGAAAACGTCAGCTATCTCCACAAGTCACGCCTCGCAACCGGCCCTTTAGGTCCACCGGTGAGTGCGGAGGTGATGCAGGAGATCGAGTACTGTCTGCTGCGCGCGTTGGGTATTGGCGCTTAATCACTGGTAGGGCGGGATGAAATCCCGCCGTGTTGCGGGCGCATTGGCGTGAAGCGGCGGGATTGTCATCCCGCCCTACTCGGCTGGAACTATGGAAAGCAAGAAGTACCGAATATTGAAGTGGTTGCTGTTGCTGATTGCGGTCGTGCTCAGCATATTCGCTGCGCCCATATGGGCGTTGTGGAATGAGGATGTCCATCGGTTCCTCATAAAATTAGAGGCAGATTTCACCGAGTCGGAGCGACGTGTCATAGCAGTGTGCCGGGTCGTCGGGTGGGCGCTCTTACCGTTGACGATCGCACAATTACTCACTGCTGTGCTACTGGCCTGGCGCGGCATGCGGCCGACATGGATGACGAGCAATCGCTGCATCTTGCTTCTCATTGGCTTACAGCTCTTAACGCTGATCTGCATCATCTACTGGGTCTCCAACATGATGCCATCCGTCAGCCTGATGCAGGGAATGCGGCGGTAGCGGGCAGTGAGTATTCCGCTGCAACAGGGAACCGGCGAGGTGCACCCCGCTCTACAATCTGATCGCATCTGCAATTTTCTTTCTCTGTGCCTCCGTGTCTCTGTGGCCTATCCATCCCGCATTCGGTTTGATGGGCGAGGCGTTAATCACTGGCGTTCGTCTCTACGACCGGGAATCCGCGCGGCGTTTGATGCATTCGCGATCTCCACCACATCCACGCCGGAATTACACTGGCCGCGAGGGTGAGTAGCCAGAGCGGGATCACCAGGATCACCGCCGACACGCCGGGCGAATAAGGATGCGCACCCCAAAAAAAGTGGACCCCGAGAATCTGCCAGTGCGGCACGCCGGTGTAATGCCTTGCGAAGTCCGAATATGGGTCCAACTGCACATAAACCCATCCCGCCGGGTCGCTTGTTAAAGCCATAGACGCGAAGTGCGATTCGCCCATGGCGATTTGCACACCCGTGCTGCGGTTTGTTCCGTAGTAAGTAATGCGCTCGGTGGAGTAGTAGCTCCACACCCATGCAAACCCGCAAAGCACGAGCGGAAGCACGGCGAGTGTGCGAAGGGTGATCCGTCTGACTTTCGGTGACATCATGAAGTGCCGCTCGCTTCTGCTATTTTGCTTCTCTGTGCCTCCGTGCCTCCGTGGCCTATCCATCCCGCATTCGGTTTGATGGGCGAGGCGTTAATCGCTTGCGTTCGTCTCTACGACCGGGAATCCGCGTGGCGTGTGATGCCTTCGCGCTCTCCACCACATCCACGCCGGAATCACACTGGCCGCGAGGGTGAGTAGCCAGAGCGGGATCACCAGGATCACCGCCGACACGCCGGGCGAATAAGGATGCGCACCCCAAAAAAAGTGAACCCCGAGAAACTCCCAGTGCGGCAAACCCGTGTACAACTCCGCGAACTCCCAATCCGGATGCATATGGGTGTAACTCCATCCGGGCAGGTCGCCTATTGTAGCCATAGACGCGAAGTGCAATTCGCCCACGGCGATTTGTGCCCCGGCAGCACGTTTCGTTCCAACGTAAGTAATCCGCTCGGTGTAGAAGTAGCTCCACACCCACGCAAACCCGCAAATCACGAGCGGGAGCACGGCGAGCGTGCGAAGGGTGATCCGTCTGACTTTCGGTGACATCATGGAGACCCGCTCACTTCTGGTGTCTTGCTTCTCTGTGCCTCGGTGTCTCTGTGGCCCATCCATCCCGCAGCCCAGGATCACCACCGGTGATGCACATGGCCGGCGATGAACTGGTCGTAGATTTTGTGGACTGACGCCATCTGGTCGGCCGTGAGATCGCCCATGTCCGAGGCCGCGACATTGGCGCGGGATTGGTCGGGGCTTTTGGCGCCGGGGATGGCACAGGTGACGGCGTCGTGGGACAAAATCCACCGCAACGAAAACTGCGCCAACGTCTGACCCGCAGGCACCAGTTTCGACATCGCATCGACGGCGGCGAAGGCGTCGTCCATTTGCCCGCCAAGGCCGGAGAACGTCTCCCCGGCATCAAACGCGGCCCCGAGGCGGTTGAAGTTGCGATGATCGTCCTTGGCAAAGGTCGCGTCGCGCTTCATCTTGCCCGACAGCAACCCGCTGGCCAGCGGCACGCGCGCCAGGATGCCGATGTTGCGTTTCTTCGCCTGCTCAAAGAACAGCCCCGCCGGGCGGTGACGCAGCGGATTGAAGATGATCTGCACTGTGCAGATGTTGTCGTATTCGATCGCTTTGAGCGCTTCCTCCACCTTCGCCACGCTCACGCCCCATTGCCGCACCTTGCCTTTGGTGGTCAGTGACGACAGGCCCTGGATAAAGTCCGGGTTGTAATAGACCTCGGTCGGCGGGCAGTGCAACTGCACGAGGTCCAGGCAATCGGTGCTCAGATTCTTCAGGGAGCGGTCAACAAAGCCTTCGATGTTGGCAACCGTATACCCCTCGGCCACATGCGGGTTCAGCCGACGCCCGGCCTTGGTGGCGACGGTGAGTTTGCCGGGAAACTCTTTTTTGAGTTTGGCGACCAGTCGCTCGGATCGGCCGTCGCCGTAGACGTCGGCGGTGTCGATGAAGTTCCCGCCGAGTTCGACAAACGTCCGCAGCGCCGCCAACGAGGTATCGTCATCGACCTGCCCCCACGATCCGCCGATCGCCCAGGCGCCGAAGGAGATGGTCGAAACGGAATAGCCGGTCTTGCCGAGGGTGCGGTAGTTCATGATTGGAGAAAGCTTAACCGGTATGACAAAACGGTGGAATCGCGGTGACCGCAGACTTGATTCATCACGAAGGCACGAATCGCACGAAAAGACACGAGAAGGCATGCAAAGACACTTCAAACTCCAAACTCTGTCTACTGCCTACTGCCTACTGCCCACCGCCCACTGCCCACCAATCTCATCTGCTGTTACACTCTTGAGGCACATGGAACGCAAGTCGATACAACAACTTCCGCAGTCGCTGGTCAACCGCATCGCGGCGGGGGAGGTGATCGAGCGGCCGGCGTCGGTCGTCAAGGAACTGGTCGATAACGCCATCGACGCCGGGGCAACACAGATCATCGTCGAGATCGAAGATGGCGGCCGGGAACTGGTGCGGGTGATCGACGACGGCTCGGGCATCGCCTCAGACGAATTGGTGCTGGCGTTTGCACCGCATGCGACCAGCAAATTGCGGGATGATGAGGACCTGTTTCGCATCCAGACCATGGGATTTCGCGGCGAGGCACTGGCGTCGATCGGGTCGGTCTCGCATGCGCGAATCCTGTCGCGCGTCGCGTCGTCCGATGCCGCCTATGAACTGACCAATCGCGGCGGAGATCTCTCGGACATCCAGGCGGCGGCGGGGAACGTGGGGACGACGATCGAAATTCGCAACCTCTTTTTCAACACCCCCGCGCGTCGCAAGTTTCTCAAAGGGACGCAGACCGAACTCGGACACATCACCGAGATGCTGATGCGGCTGGCGCTGGCGCAGCCGGGGATTGGGTTTCGGCTGATTCATAACGGGCGGGTGTCGCGCGAATACGCACCGACCAGCCTGCCCGAGCGACTGCTCTGCGCCTGGCCGGACGATTTTCGCGAGCAGCGCCTGCCGCTGGAGATGCGCGATGCCGAGATCAAACTCACCGGCATCATCGGCCTGCCCGAACTGGCGACGCCGACGCAGAAATATCAGCACCTGTATGTGAACGGTCGGCCGATTCGGGATAAGTCGGTCACGCACGCGTTGCGAGAGGCCTATCGCGGCCTGACCGAGCCCGGCCGACACCCGGCGGCGATCGTGTTGATCGACATGCCCCCGGGCGATGTCGATGTCAACGTCCACCCGACCAAGAGCGAAGTGCGTTTCAAGGACAGCAATCGCATCCACGGGCTGGTGATGAGCAGCGTTCGACAGGTGCTGCTGGGCAACGATCTGACGCCGCGTGCCACGCCCCGATCGGCCGAACTACCCGAAGCAGAACGGCGATCTTTGCAGGAGAAGCTGGCGGGGTTTTTCAGGCAATCGCCATCGCCTGGCGAATCGGGAACCAGCGCGATCGATGTGCCGGCGCGGGATGCGGGTTTTACCTGGACGCCGCCTCGGCCGATGCCTTCGCCGCGATTGCCTGATGGGTTTTCGCTTCGATCGCAGCAGACGCAGTCGGCGATGGAGTACGCCGTCGCGCCCGATCGGCCCGTCGAACCGACGCTCACACCTGAGCCGACCAGCGCAGAGCGGACAGAGTCGTTGTCGCACGACCCGCAAATCCGCAAGAATGCCATTCAGCTTCACAACAGTTATCTGGTGGTCGAATCCAGCGAAGGCATGGTGATCATCGACCAGCACGCGTTGCATGAGCGGATCATCTACGAAGATCTGCTGGCCAAGGTGACCAACGGGCCGTTGGAGAGTCAGCGGCTGTTGATCCCGCAGACGGTCCGGGCCTCATCGAGGCAGATCGACTTGCTGGAGCAGATCGCACCGATGCTCGCCAAGCTGGGAATCGAGGCCGAACCGTTTGGGCCCGAGACGGTGGCGGTGCAGGCGTTTCCGTCGTTTCTGGATCGGCTTGATCCGGGGCTGTTTGTGCAGGAGTTGCTGGAAAAAGGGGAGCAGGAACTGCTGGACATGAACGCCGAGGAACTGCTGCACGATGTGCTGGACATGATGGCTTGCAAGGCCGCGATCAAGGCTGGCGACCC
>JBGSMH010000119.1:0-2397 GCA_041740275.1 Phycisphaerae bacterium | reverse complement strand
GCCGAGGATGATGATTTTAGCGTCGGTAAAAATGCGGACGGGATTGCCCGGCGTAGTTGCGTTGACGGCGAAGAGCTGCCAGCCGGTCCCGGGTGCATAGGTGACAAAGTACCAACGGTCGGTGCCCTGGAAGAAATCCTCGGGGAATTGGTCCGCTGGCACGTAGTTGTTGTTCAGATTTCCGTCGGCATCGAAGACAAATCCGTACTGATAACTATTGGCTGGATCGGCAACGGGCACGTCGGCATCCAACCCCATGGATACCACAAAGTGCGGGCCACTGACGTCGGGACCCTGATCGACAGGGCACACAACATACCCGCCGGTGATGGGCCCGCAGGGGAACGGAGTACCGCCACGGTCAGCATTGTCTACGATGGTGGGCGATATGAAGATAATCAGACTCTGGTTGTCGGCCACGCCGGAGAGATCGCCGGTTGACAGGAGTCGACGCAAGACGGGTACGGAGCGGAATAATGGAAGGGCGTCATTGGCGAGTGCGGAGCCGCCGAGGGTGGTAAGACCGCCGATGAGGCTGTCCAGGACAGGGGCAGGACGGCGCACGACCTGAATGGGAGCATCAACGGCCACCGGATCTCCGGCTTGCGGGATCAAATTTAGCCGGATCTGGTTGTCGGAGGAAACAGTTGGCTCGACTCCGAGGCGGACGCCGATAGTACGGGAATCCAAGGGGCCGGTGACGGTCCACAAGATCGGATTGTCGCTACCGGGAGGCGGTGCGGTGATAAGGACATCGTCGCCGGAGAAAATAAAGTTATCGAGATCGACGCCCAACTCGGCGCGTACGCCCACAGACTCGGCAATGCGATTTTCGATCGTGATCTGGGCAGCGTCCGTTTCGATTTGTTCGAGCATCAACGAATCGATGAACGTCATGGTGGCGCCTTCAACGATGACATCGGGTTCAGACGTCACGTTGCTCAACTGGCCGCGCAGTTCGCCCTGGGGGTTGGTGGATGATTCAACCACCACATAAAGAAGACCGGAGCCGAGATCCTCCAACAGATCCGTACTAACATCCAGGATGGTCGCCTCGATCATGATCTGGGGCGGGGCCGCGCGGGAACCGGATCCCGGAGCGCGGGTCACGGTGCCGTTCGCGAGGATATCGAAGACCAGTGGGCCGTTCTGGCCCGGCGTTGCAGGTCCACGAAGAGCTACCCCGGTCATGTCAGCCACGGTGTGGGCAACGCTGATTTCGATGGTAGTTTCATCGGACGAGACGTTGACCTGAAAACTTCCGGCGTTGCTGGTGGTAACGGGAGGTACAACCTGCGAACCGGAGAGTAGTCCTGCAAAATCACTGGTTCCGCCACCACCGCCACCGCTTCCGCCACCGCCGCAGGCGAGAAGAACTGAGGCCAGAATCAAACAAACACAGAACGACACCGCAGGACGACCGAGCATGGCAAGTCTTCCCCCAAGGTTAATTGATTGGAGTACTATTCCGCGCAGGGTGCAACGTGATCCTAGGCATCCTAACAATTGGAATGGAAAAAGAAAACCGCGCCGGTTTTCCGGCGCGGGTGAGATTGCTTGGAAAATCGCGTCAGGTGAGCGGCATCGCCTTGACGTATTCGCTGGCGTAGACTAAGTCGGAGTAGGACGCGAGCATGGTCTTGTCGGCTTCAGTGTAGGTGAGGTCGGCGGTCAGCGTGGCGAGATTGTCGTCGAGGTCGGACGGTGTGGAGACGCCGATATTGAGCATGGCGACGCGTGGATCGGTCAGCACGTAGCGAATGGCGGCACCGGGAACCTTGCGCTGGACTTCGGCGTCGCCCGTGGGGACGATCTGCCTGGTGCCCTGGCCAAGGAAGTTTGCCCCCATGACCTTCATGGCGACGATGGCCATGCCGAGTTCGTGCGCGCGGGCGACGCATTTCTCGCGTGTGGCGAGTTTTTCTTCCTTGAGTACGGATGTCATACCGCGGCGCATGTATCCCTTGGCGAGGAGGCACTGATCGAAGAGGCCAGTGTCGATCATCTTGAAGACTTCTTCGAAGGCGACGTGCGTGGTAAGGCCGATGAAGCGGACGAGGCCTTCGTCGCGGAGTTTGGCGATTTCCTCATAGACCTTCATCGCGCCGTCGGCACCGACGGCCTCGGTGACGGGGCTGTGGATCTGGAACAAGTCAACGTAATCCGTGCCAAGCTCGGCGAGCGATTTTTCGAGGCTCTCGCGCGTGCGGGCTGGCCGCGGATTGGCGACCTTGGTGGCAATGAAGCAGTTCTCGCGTACGTCTTTCAGCGCGGCGCCCATGATCCGCTCAGATTCGCCGTACACGCGGGCGGTGTCGAAGAAGCGCACGCCTTTGTCGTAGGCGTGGCGGACCATCTTAACGCGGTCGTCTTCGGATTCGAGCGTGACCATGTAGG
>JBGSMH010000118.1:0-4739 GCA_041740275.1 Phycisphaerae bacterium | reverse complement strand
GTGCCCGCACCGTGCTCGCCGAGGCCAAGCGGTGGCCTGAGGCGCATTATGCGAAACTAGTCGAAACGATCCGCGACGAAACCGGGCGGACCGTCCTGATCGTCGAAGGCCCGGACGAAGTGGGCGTGGCAGACCGGATCGTGTCGCATGTCGCCGACCGGTCGCGGATCGTGACGCTCCCTCTACGCGGCAGTCTGGGCGCGTCCGCTGCGATATTGGCAAAATCCGCATTTTATGTCGGGACCGATTCGGGCCTGGCGCACCTGGCGGCTGCGGTGGGAAAGCGTGCGATCACGCTCTTCGCCCCCGCCGACCCCGACCGCGTCTGCCCGTTCGCCAATCGTGATCTGGTCGTTCAACCCGAAGGATTGACCGATCTGGCCTTCCTCTACCCCTGGGAATCGACCAGACCCGCGCTGCGACCCGGTCGCTTGGACGACATAAAGCGCATCACTGTGGAACAGGTGATGTCGAAGGTCAGGAATATTTGCCACAGAGACCACAGAGAACACAGAGAAATGCACACAAAGGGGGAAGTAGAGTGAGATTATTGTCCACTCATTATTCGCTTTGCAGTTACAGAAAACCTCTCTGTGGTCTTTGTGGTCTCTGTGGCTCATTCAAAAAGGTCGCCGATGAATAAGGCGACACTGCGAAACGCGATCAAACTGACGCTGCTGGCGATCGTCTTCGCGCTGGTGGGGTATGCGCTTTATCAGCAGTGGCAGAATATCGACTTTTCCACCGTCACCATCCGCCCGATCCCGCTGGTTTTGTCGCTGATCGCACTGATTGCCGTATCGACCGTGCAGATGATCAGCTACCGCACGCTGCTGGGTGCGTACGCGCACGCGCCGACTTGGACGCAGATGCTGGCGGTGGCGTGGGTGCCGCCTTTGGGCAAATACATCCCCGGCAAGGTCGCGGCGCTCTTGGCGGCGATGTCGATGCTGCGGCGGTTCGCGATCCCTGCTGCCGTCGCGGTGTCGGTGGTGTTGGTGCTCGATGGGCTGGCGGTGATCGCGGGGCTGATCACCGGCGCACCGCTGCTCTACTGGGAACCGGTTCGGCGCGTCGCGCCGTGGGCGTGGATCGTCTGCATCCCGGTCGTGATCGGCGGCATTGTCTGCCTGTATCCGTCGATCTTCGGTCGGCTGGTCAACTTCCTCCTGCGAAAACTCAAAAAACAGCCGCTGCCCAAGATGCCGCCTTTGCGGGCGTATATCGTCCCGGTGTTGTGCGCGTTCGGCCAATGGGTGCTGGCGGGCATTTCGCTATTGTGGATGGTGCAATCGGTCACTGGCGAACTGCGCCTGCGCGACCTGCCCATCCTGATCAGCTTTGCCGCCCTTTCGCAGACAATCGGCTACCTGGCGCTATTTGCCCCCGGCGGGATCGGGGTCCGCGAAGCGATTCTACTGGCCGGCCTGACCCCGTTGGTCGGACCACTGGCGGCGATCATCGTCCCGATCCGTGCCGTAGCGCAGATCCTTGTCGATTCCTTGCTGGCAATTGTCGGTTTGTGCGTTTTGCGACGCCTGAATCGCGTCGAAACCGTATCGTGAAATATCGGTTCGCTCCAAGGTCCACCCATTCATTGGCCACGACGTACGAACCTCGTGACTCCGCCAACCTCTCGAAGGCGTACCAGAATTTGATCTTCTCTTCTGGTACCCACTTCGCGACGCTTCGCCTCTTCGTCTCTTCGCGCACCAGAGTGCGCGAAGACGCGAAGAGGCGAAGAGTCGCGAACCGATTGCCTTGAAACACCCGATTTTGGAGCTGACGCGGAGTGACAGCATGGTGTCAGGGGTTCGAGAAAATCGGCGGATTTGCCTGCTTTTGCCGCCGACTTTTGACGGGGACGGGGATATAGTTGGCTTGTCGTTCACTTATTGAGAAGTGAACAGGAAGGACCAATCTCCGGCCGGAAAGGTAGGAGTTGCAACAGTTGCACGCTGGCGCGCAACACTTGAGGGGTGCCGAAATCGACAAGTCCAGCGGCGGCCAAGGGTTACGATTTTCACATGGACGAAAGCCGATGCAACAAATGCAACAAGTGAATTGCGCAACGCAAGATCGTGACAAAAATCCGATCCGCGCCGTGGCGCAAATCGTTGTCGATTCCTTGCTGGCAGTTATCGTTTTGTGCGTTTTGAGACGTCTGAACTGCGTCAGCAAGCCGCTTTGAAATATCGATTCCCGCCGCGACGTCTGTTCATTAGTTGAATTCTCGATCTGTCGCATGGTACAATCCAGATAATTCATTGGAGTCGCTCTCATGCTCGCACGCCGATCCACACCGCTCGTCCGCAGATTGCCTCGCACCCATAAATCCCCCTTGCCGTTCGCGTCGCACATCGAAGCGTTGGAACCGCGCGTGATGTTCGCGGCAGTCGATCCGGGGTATGGATTCAACTATGGTCCCGATACCAGCGGCATCCTCGGTGCCGGTGCGGGCGCTGATGGCAGTGTGTATGTCTTCACTCAGGCGGGTGGGTACGGCGATTACGGCGTCGTGAAATTCAACCCCAACGGCAAGCTCGATCCCACCTTCGGCGGCGACGGGTTCGCCGAAATCCCCGGCGGCAGCAGGATCATCTGGGGCTATTTTGATGTCGATTCACAGGGTCGATCCTATGTGATGCCCATGGTGCAAACCCCGACCGATTCCACGCAGCATGACGCGATCCTCTATCGGCTCACGCCCCAAGGCGCGCCGGACACCACCTTCGACGGCGATGGTTCGATGAACGTCCTGACCAGCCCCGGCCGGATCATGGCCATGACCCGCACGATCCAGGTCGCCGATGACGGCAAGATCCTCGTTGCTGCGGATGTCGATTCGTATAACGCCGACGGAACCTTTGGCACGCGCGCGTCGTTGTTTGAGCGATACAACAGCGATGGAACGCGCGACCTGTCGTTCGGCGTCGCAGGCCAGGTGATGTTGACCAATCGCCCGGTCGCACAGTTGCAGGACATTGCGGTGGATCAACAAGGCCGGATCATCTTCACCAGCGCCGATGCCATCGAAGACCCGACCACCCTCTCCGGCTGGCGCGGGATCGGACTCATGGGCCGACTCAACGCCGACGGATCGGTCGATACCACCTTTGCCACAGATGGCATGGGAAGTGCCACCGGAACGCGGATTGTCACCGACACACTCGGTCGCACCTATGTCTATGGTGGCAACGGGCTGATCAACCCCGAGCCGGCAGATGACAAACCCCGCATCGGCATTTTGCGTCTACTGGAAAATGGTCAGCGCGACCTGACCTGGGGCATCAACGGTTACGCGCCATTGATTGACCTGCCTGGCATTTATAGTGCAGTCGATCAGTTTGTCGCCACCCCCGAAGGCGGCATCCTCGGCGTCAGCGGCGATGCCTCCACTTGGATGGGCGAGGACTATGCCGGAAACCTGATCGCACTCGACGCCTCCGGTAATTCTGACACCCGCGTCGCGCCCAACGGACACTTGCGTTTCCTGCCCCCCGGCGCGAACCAGGGCGGAGCATACAGATTGATCCAGACCGACGCCGATACCGCGTATGTCATCGGCAGCACCTACTCGGGCACAATGTACGTCACCAAGTTCGATTTGTTCGCCGGTGAAGTCCCCGCACCGCTGCCCGAGCCGTCGCCAGTTCCTTTGCCCGACGCGGTCATCGACGTGCCCGTTACCGACACCGAAGAACCGACCGAAGCCGGTGCAATGTTCAGATTGGACATCGAAGAAACCGATACAACGGCCTCCCTGCAAAGACTTGGCTTTTTCAGCGATGACGATGACCTGCTCGATCGAGTGAACCAAGACGTGTTGGTCTAAAAGAAAGGGGAACCCCATGCTCGCCCGCCGCCCATCTGTTGTTGCGCGTCGCTTGCCCCGCACGCACAAATCGCCTTTACCGTTCGAAGCTCATATGGAGTTGCTCGAACCGCGCGTTCTGCTGGCTTCGATCGACCCGGCGTTTGGCTATCATTACGGGCCGGCCACCGAAGGCGTCCGCGGGATCGGTGCCGGTGCGGATGGCAGTATCTACATGCTCGCGCAGGCGCACGGGTATGGTGATTTCGGGGTCAGTAAGTTCAAGCCGGATGGCACGCTCGATGGCACGTTCGGCGGGGACGGGTTCGCGAATCTCTCCCCCGACCGATCCACCGTATGGGGCTACTTCGACGTCGACTCTCAGGGACGCAGCTATGCAGTCATGCAGCGCTGGAACACCGACGATACGAACCGCAACTACGCGATCATCTACCGACTCACCCCCACCGGCGAATTGGATACCACTTTCAGCGGCGACGGGATGCTCCGTGTACTGCTCACCCCCGGGCGTGAACTGGCGATGGTCCGCTCGATTCAGGTTCTGTCCGACGGGGATGTCATCGTCGCGGGTGATGTCGATTCGTATAGCATCGACGGCAAGTGGGGAAATCGAGCCGCTTTGTTCGAGCGCTACAACGCCGACGGAACGCTCGATAGCGCCTTCGGAACCGCCGGGCAGGTACTGCTGACCAATCGCCCTGAATCACAACTACAGGGCATCACCGTCGATTCGCAGGGTCGCATCATTTTTTCTGGCATCGATTCAGTTCCCGATCCCACCACGCTGTCGGGGTATCGGGGCGTGTCGTTCATGGGGCGCTTGAGCCCCAACGGGCAACTTGACACCGGTTTTGCAGACAACGGATACGCCACCCATTACGGGTCGCGCATCCGCACCGACACG
>JBGSMH010000117.1:0-2851 GCA_041740275.1 Phycisphaerae bacterium | reverse complement strand
ATTGCTAAAATATTGTAAATAAACGCGAAAAATAGGTTCATGCGGACGGTGCGCATGGTCGCCCGGGACAGCTTGATCGCGATGGGAACGCCGCCGAGGCTGCCGCTGACCAGCACGATCCCGCCGGTCTCTTTGGCGATGTCGGCACCCGATCCGATCGCGATGCCCAGATCCGCCTGAGCCAGCGCCGGGGCATCGTTGATGCCGTCGCCGACCATTGCGATCTTCGATCCGCGTCCTTTGTTGCGCGATTGCTGGAGGTCGCGGATCGCCTGGGCTTTTCCATCCGGCTTGGTGCTGGCACGGACGTCATCGATGCCGACTTGCTGTGCAATCGATCGGGCGGCGGCCTCGTGATCGCCGGTGAGAAGGATCGTCTTGATCCCCATCGCGTGCAGTGCCGCGACCGCCTCGGCAGAATCAGGCTTAAGTTCGTCGGTCAGTTCAATTGCGCCCAATACCTGCTGATCGCGTGCGATCCAGACCTGGGTCGCATGATTCGCGTCATCTTTCGATTCGGTCGCAACCCCTGCTCCACGCAGGAACGTAACGCTACCGACCAGCAACTTCTGATCGCCGATCGTGGCGCGGACGCCCAGGCCAGGTTCGTTGGAAAAATCATCGGGATCGACCAGTTGCAAACCGCTTGCGTTGGCGTGTTTGACGATCGCCTTGGCCAGCGGATGGTTGCTGAATTGCTCGACACTGGCGGCCAGTTTCAGGAGTTCGGTTTCGGGCGTGCCGTTTAGCGAAATCACACGCGACACCACCGGCTTGCCGCGCGTCAGGGTTCCGGTCTTATCCAAAACGACCGCGTCGATTTTTTCGGCACTCTGCAAGGCGTTGATGTCCCGATACAAGATACCCAGTTTCGCGCCCCGGCCTGTCCCGACCATCAACGCCGCCGGGACCGCAAGGCCCAGGGCGCACGGGCAGGCGATGATCAGCACCGAACAGACCGCGCGGGCGATATTCGCCCACATCTCGGCCGGGGGGAGGTCAAAGTATCTGCCATGCGTAAACCATCCCACGCCAGTGATCAACGCGATCAACAGCACAACCGGAACGAAAATTTCTGCGATTCGATCGGCGAGTTTCTGGACGGCGGGTTTGGAGTTTTGGGCGGTTTCGACCAGTTTGACGATCTGCGCCAACGCCGTCTCTGATCCGATGCGGGTCACGCGAACCGTCAGCGCACCATCCTGATTGAGCGTGCCGCCAAAAACCGCATCGCCGGTCTGTCGGGTGACGGGGACGGCCTCGCCGGTGAGCATCGACTCATCGACGCTGGATCGGCCAGTTGCGACCGTGCCATCGACCGGCACGCGATCGCCGGGACGCACCAGCACATGATCGCCGACGTCGAGTTGGGAGACGGGCACTTCCTCTTGAGCGGGTTCGGACTGGATGATCGACAGCGATAGCCCTGACTTTCTCGCATTTGAGGGCGCAGGAACGCGGATCGCGGTCTGGGGTGCCAGGTGCATCAGATCGCGAATCGCACTGCCGGCGCGGGTACGGGCGCGGGCTTCCATCCAGTGTCCGATGCTGATTAGCGCCAATAACGCCGTGCCTTCGGTGAAATAGAAGTGCGTTTGCGGCGTCCATTGCCACCAATTGGCGAGAATGCCGACCAACATGATCAGGCTATAGAGATAGGCGACGGTCGCGCCCATGGAAATCAGCGTGTCCATGTTGCTGGTGCGGCGCATCGCGGCTTTGATCGCGGATCGGTAAAACGCCCCGCCAACAAAGACCAGGGCGATGGTGGAGGTGATCGCCGAGAGCCAGACCATCCAACCGATGCCGTGAGCATGGTCCGAGAATGCCGCGGTCGTCCAGTGGAGGATTTCGACTGGCAGCCACAACACCCCCGCGACGATGCCCCGGATCAGCCATTTTCGCGCATGGGCCGCGTGGGCGTCGGCGGTCGCTTGATCGGATGTGTTTTCGTCCTTGACCGATGCGTGATAGCCCGCATCAGTGATCGCCAAAGCGATTTTCTGCGGCTCAATCGATTGAGCATCAAACCGCACATTGGCCCGGCCGGTCGCGAGATTGACCGATACCTCGGCAACGCCCGGCAACTTGCGAGCGGCCTTTTCCACATGGGCAACGCAACTGGCGCAGTCCATGCCCTGGACGTTCAGTACGCATTCACTGTTGGCGGTCGCTGTGGACATTCCTCTGACTATACGCCCGATCGCGAACCAAAAGCAGTCGGGCTGCCGCAATCACAAATTGGGGCAGCCCGATTTCGCTTGTGCGACCAAGTGCAAATGTCACGATTTGAAATAGCGGGCGTTGCGCTCGATGAACTCTTCCCACTCGGCAGGGAGGTCTTCCTGCGGGAAGATGGCGTTCACCGGGCATTCATCGACGCACAATCCGCAATCGATACAGACGTCCGGATCAATATAGAGCATGTCGGAGGCTTCAAACTTGTCCGATTCGCGTGTCGGGTGGATGCAATCCACCGGGCAGACCGCGACGCAGGCGGTGTCTTTGGTGCCAATGCAGGGCTGTGCGATAATGTGGGCCATTGCTGTTCAAACTCCTTATTTGCAAACCCGTCTATCGATTTCGGGCTTTCGATAGTATCGCGGAAGCCGGTCTGGGACAATCTTGCGGTTAGTGCAAATCGAATCCAGTGAAATAGCTCAATAGGAAGAAGCACCGCGGCACAGGATCGGTACAATCCCGCGACGACGTCACATGGCTACGATCGAATCCATCCTCGGCGACAACGGCGCGATCGCCAGACGCCTCGGCGACGCCTACGAAGCGCGGCCGCAACAGTTGGAACTGGCGCACGCCGTCCAACGCGCGTTTGAGATCGGCCAGCACTTGA
>JBGSMH010000116.1:0-8281 GCA_041740275.1 Phycisphaerae bacterium | reverse complement strand
CAAGCCCAAGAAGGTGGCGATCGTCGCATGCATGCGAAGTCTGCTGGGCTACTTGAGCGTGGTGGTGAACACCCCGATCGAGCAGTTACGCCCGGCGTCAGGAGGAGGGGAAAAGGAGTAGGTTGGGGTGGGTCTGGGAGGTGAAGGAAGAAACTTTTGGGGCCTGATATGGTTCTTCCTTCCCCTCCCAGATCGAGCGGCGAAAATACTTAATCAGGCTTGACGATCAAGACAGTCGCTACGAAATTGGGTGAGTGGCCAGTGGATAGACAAGCCGGTCGTCTTGTCTTCCCTAACTGGACTTACCCACGAACCACCAGCCACGAAGTTCCAAGTTGATCTCCGTGCCTCCGTTTCTCAGTGGTGAAATCGGTTTTCCTGTATTTTCCGGCGTTCGACGCAATTGATGGCAGACCCGATTTTGTTGCGTTGCAATGGGGGTTGGCATCCATGGATTGTTGCGATTAGTGTTAAGCTGTTACTGGAGGAAATCATGTTGAAGATTCAGACGATTATGGTGGCGGTGTTGTCGCTGGTGCTGGCATCGACGATCCGGGCGGAAACGCAGACAGAACTGAGCCAGTACGGCATCACATGGAAGTTTGACAAACCCGCAGAGGTGGGCCGGTATATCACGGGCGACTGGTGGGTGGTCGGGCCGGTGAATGTTGTTGAGATCACGCCCGCGCAGACTGAAGAGCGCAACGGATCGCTGGTCAACCCCAAGGCGGGCAAGTCGCAGGGATATGACAAGCGAAATCCCGGATTTTCGCCCACTGGCCGAATCACATTGCCGCTGAATCTCAAACCGGGTGATTCGCTGGTGTCGGCCGCCAGCTTGGACAATGTGGGTGATATCCCGCCCGAAGCCGTACAGAAAAAGGCCGGACGCGGCGCACTGCGTACGGCGGCGGTATTGACCTGTGTCGATAAAGCCCCTCCCGCGAACGCATTTCGTCCGGCGTATGTGGGGACATGGAAGAAGCAGTTCACCACTGAGGACCTGAAGCTGGATCGTCTGCCAGCACTTGCACCGGTAGAGAACATGCCCAAAGGCGAAGCGATGAAGCGCAACATCCAGCGGCCGTGGCTGGATCACCAGTTCGAGTATGTCAGTCGCGAAATGCACCCCGCTGAGAACATGCCCGACTACGGCCGTGAAATCACCGCGATCACGGGTGAAACCGCACTGGCATTATTGATCGCTGATTTTCGTAAGGACAATCCCGATGTCCTGCACCATTATGTGCAACTCGGTATTGATTACTACGGCACGACGCAAAGCGATCCGGACCTCTGGACCGCCAACGGTGGGCATAATTCCGGCCGCAAGCTGCCGATTATCTTCGCCGGAATCGTGCTCGACCAGGCCGAAATGCAGAACGTGAAAGCGACCTTCGCCGAAGATCAGCAGACCTATTACGGCAAGGGTTACGCCGGCCAGAAAGCGTTGTTTACGATCACTCCCAACAGTGCCAATGCAAAACACGAAGAGGTTCCGCCCGCCGAGTGGGAGACCTTTGGCAGAGGGGCAAACAACGGCCAAAAGGCCGAGTCCTATCGTCAGGTAAACGGGCCGGTCTGGGTGGCGCACGGATTGACGATCCGCCTGCTCAAAGCCGAGTCGGCGTGGAATCACCCGCCGTTCATGGATTACGTCGATCGCTGGGTTAAGGAAACGCCAGCCAAAATATCCGCCTTTACCGCAGCCATGTGGAACGCCTATCGCAAAACCGCCGCCCCGCCGGCGTGAGCAGAATGCGTCCCAAGCGGGAGATGGGCAAACTTTGTGCACCATGACCGACCTAGCCACCCCATCGACTGATGTTGGCTCTCCACCGACGACCGACGTCGCTTCGGTTCCCAAGCGGATCGCCGCGTTGCTGAGATGGGGGCGACTTTGCACGATCGGGGCTATGCTTCTGCTGGTCGCTGTCGAACTTGCCGGCGCACATTGGCCACTTGTGCTGATCACGCCCGCAACGCCGAAATTGCCGTGGATCGCGGCGATCGGGTTGCTGCTGATTTTCGCCACCCGTATCGGTGCCCATCGCAATTGGCGACAGGATCGTGTCGCGATCGGGTGCGGCGTCGTAGCCGCCGTTTATGGTTTTGCTCTCTCGTTTCAGTTCGTCCCGCACCGCGCCGTCGCCGCCGCACCGAAGATCGACGGCACGAAGCAGGCTCACACGGTCTCGATCCTCTCGGCCAACGTCCATACCGGCAATTTTGATGTCCCGAGGCTGCTTGATCTGATCGACCGCGAAAAGCCGGACATCATTTTGTTGATGGAGATCAATACGCCGTGGATACAGGAACTTCGACCGCTGTCGAGCATGTATCGTCATCAGCGTTTCGTTCCCGACGATTCTGGCAACTTCGGGATCGGATTGTGGACCCGCTTGCCCGTCGTCGAGTCGGAGTTTGTGCTGCTCAAGCCCGAAGAGCCCGATACGCTGTTTGATGTTCCGCACATCCGGGCTTTGCTGAAGATCAAGGACGAAGATGGTGAGTCCAAGGTCGTACGGTTTTTCGGGTTGCATCCGCTCCCGCCAATGTCACGCGGCAATGCACGAGCACGCGATGCGGTTTTGGCAGGCGTCGCGGCGGAAATCGCACGCGATCCATCGATCCCGACCCTCGTCACCGGCGACCTCAACGCCACCCGCTATTGCCGCGTCATCCAACAATTAACCACCGACGCGAACCTGTATGATGCGCTTGCCTCGAACAACTTTAGTTGGCCAAACACCTGGTCGAGCTTTGTGACCGGTATTCGGCTCGATCACTTGCTCGTCAGCCAGAACTGGCGCGTGGTCGAGACGCGGCTGGGCGACGATATCGGTTCGGACCATTTGCCAACCGTCGCCAGATTAGTGCTCACCAAATGACGCCTGACAGTTGATGCGTTGCGTTTTTTTCCCCGGCGATTTCTAATCAGGCCATGCGACGCCGGGGTGTTTCAAAGATCTATCTCTATCCGTCGATCTTCATCATCGCGGTGGTGGGGTTGGCGGTATTCAGGATCGTCGCCGGGCGATGGGGGGCGGAGCGTGATTTTGCGGTTCAGCCTGTCACCACACAGCCGACAACGCAAGCCGCACCACCGCCCGTCGTGGAAAAAGAGCCTGAGGCTCCCAAACCGATCGCCGATCTGCTCGGCGTGTTGCTGGCGGACGATCCGGCGTATCCGACCACCCAGCCGCTGGACCTGCCCGCAGACCTGGAAGACGCCGCCCGCATCGTGATCCGGCATCCGGTGTATCTCGATCTTTTTGGACGTCTCTGGATCACCCACCCGCGCGGGACGCCCGTTGCCGATCTGCTCGATAAGCCCCTGGATGGCCGGACATTTGTCGTTACCGAACGCGTTCGGTATGTGTCGATCGCACTCAGCGGCGAAACCGCAGTTTTTGTTGGGTCAGATGCTGCACAGGTGACACGAATCGCCAAACGCAAACGCGATGTGCTAACCATCCCCGCCGGGGTGCGATGGGATCAGGCGACGCGATTCAATGAGGCCGATGTCGTTGCCCCGTGCGATCAGGGCGCCGTGCGAATCGGTGCAGATTCGGTCGTGCCTGAGTTGATTCCGCTGGAACTGCCCCCGGGCGCGAATCCGCCGCGATTGCTGAGTGCGGGGGATCGGTTTTTGGTCTGGTCGCCTTTTGAAGATGACAAAGTGGGCTCGCCGGTGGCGTATCTGGTCGATGCCAAAGGCAAGCGGCCGCTCTCCCCGGCAACGGGGTTTTTCGACCGGCCAATCCAGTTTGTCATCCTCGCCGACGGCAGCATTCTGGGAGTCGGTCGCACGGATGACGGCGTGGAACTGAAGCTCAAATCGCTCGACAAACCCCCGCCGCGATCGCCCGAGCAGATCGAATCGCTTCGTCAGCTTGCCCGGGAACTGGCCAATCCCGATCCGCTGGTTCGAGAGAAAACCCAGAGCGAAATCGAAGCCCTGGGCCCGGGCATTTATCCCGAGCTTGAAGCGATGCGTGAGCGGCTTCCCGCAGAGGCCCAGGTGCGCATCGAAATCATTCTCGGCCAGCGATTTGCGCCGACGCTTGCGAGCATCAAGCCCTTACCCGGGCTGGCCCAGACTGTCGCGCGATTCGCCGATGGTGGATGTGTTCTGCTACTCACCGGCGGCGGGTCGATCGCCGATGATGGGATCGGCAAAACGGTCATCCCCGCATGGATCGCGATTCGCCCGGGCAACTACATCGAGCGCCTGCCCGATCGCATGGTCGAAGGATTCGTCCCTGGCCGATACCAGTTCTTTGCGTTCGGCAGTGAATGGGTGATCTATGATCCGGTGTTGGGCCTGCGCCGGTGGATCGGGTCAGAGTTTGTCACACTGCTGGACAAACCGCTTCGCCACTTTGACACACTCGTCCGCATCGACCAGCAACGTCGCTGGATCATCCGCAGCAGCAGTGAACCCGATCAGACCTTGATCATCGATCCGTCGCTGCCTGACACCACGCCGCGGCTGCCGGTGTGGATGATCGAAGCCCCGGATGGTGCTGGCTGGACGCAATCAGGCTGGCCAGCCATGAACCGCGGCGACAGCGTGCTGGTGCTCGATGAAAAGCGCTGGCGCGTCATGGACCCCAAGACCGACACCTTTGATCGCACCGCGCCCAAGCTGGTGACGACCGTCGCGACCGCGCCCGATGGAACAAAGTTCGAGTTGATCAACAACCGCGTCACCCGCAACGGATCGGCATTGATCGATGATGCGCGCGGTGCGATGTCGATCTTTCTCACCGATGATCGGATCTTTCTGGTCGGCGAAGGGGTTGTGCATCGATTCAGCCGAGCGGGCAAGTTTGAGGCGATGTTTGATAAGGGCCTGCTTCAGAACCCCAAGCGCGTGTGGATTGACCCGGCCGGCCGGCTGGTGCTGGCCGGGGACGCGTCGCTGTGGATCGCCTTCCCCAGCGGCCGGGTGCCGGGGGCAATCAAGACCATGATGATCGGCAAACCGTCCGCAGAATAAGCGATCAAACCCGCGTCACCCGCCCCGCTGCGGCGGCGTAGCACTGTCGATCCGGAGCCGGTGCGATCCGCGACCCGCCAGTAAATGAACCGAAACTCGGCAGAATGATCTGCATCGGATCGACCACAAAGCACGGCACATTCACGCCCGACCCGTCAAAATCCGCCAGCCGCACGGCCGGGTGAATGTGGCCGCAAATCGTGGGCATTGTCGGGGCTTCCAGCGGCGCGTGCGAGAAACAAACACCCTCTTCAATATGCAGCCGGTCGCACACCCGCACCGCCGACGCGATTGCAGCCGGATCGACGTGCCGATCATGATTTCCCGACACGATCGCGACATCCAGTCCCGCGTGCTGATCGCGCCAATCGCGGAGCAGATCGATCGACGGTCCAGATTCCTGTGCATGAAACAGATCGCCGACGATCAGCAGGGTCTGAGGGTCAAACGATCGAACGAGATCGGATAATCGCGTCAGATCGCGTGCGGTTGTCCCCGCCGGGACGGGCACGCCGCGGGCGCGGAATGTGGCTGACTTACCCAGATGCAGATCAGCGAGGATCAGCATACGTCGCTCTTGCCAAAACATCGCCCGCTCCGGCAACAGCCGCAGGGTTTGCCCGTGAAAATCGATCTGAATACCCGGCGTCACTGTGAAGCGAGTCTATCGCGGGTTCGAACGATGTTAAAACGCCTTTCTCTGGACAGTTGGCAGCTCATCGGGGATGGTCTATGAATCATGATCCGCATCCGCGAAATTGACGACCCGGAACTCAAGGCAAAGGTCATTGCAGTCCTGTCCGACTGGCGTGGCCTCAATGAAATACCCGAGTGGTTTGAGCTTGATGATGCGGACTATGTCGATGTATTGAATGAAATCCGCGCCCGCGAGTCCCCCGCCGACCCGGACGCGTGGAACGACGATCGCGATTAGCGCCTCGCATGTTTTGAAACGTTTGGAAGCACGCCTCGGCTACCGAATCACCGATCGATCCACTAATCTATTTTGAATCGATACGGATAAGCCCAATCCCGCCGAATCTGCCTGGAACGATTCGCTTCTGCAAAGTCCGCACACCGTCGCGGACAAGCGAACGCGCGTGCAGCGGATGTTTAGCGCGATCGCGCCCAGCTACGACCTCAATAATCGCCTCCATAGCCTTTGGCGCGATCAGGCCTGGCGTCGCAAGGCTGTGAGGATTGCGCAGCTTAAGCCGGATGATGTCGTCGTCGATGTGGCCTGTGGAACGGGGGATCTGACACTGGCGTTTGCCCAACGGACGGACGGCCAAGTCATCGGGGTGGACTTCACCTACGCGATGTTGCCCATCGCCAATCGCAAATCCAAAATCGCAAATCTAAAATCGCAAATCTTTGTCAACGGCGACGCCCAATCGCTGCCGCTGCCCGATGCCTGCTGCGATGTCGTGTCGATCGCGTTCGGCATTCGCAACGTGCAGGATATCCCCACCGCGTTCTTAGAGTTCTATCGCGTACTTCGGCCCGGCGGGCGGGTGATCGTGCTCGAGTTTTCGGAACCGACGAATCCGCTGCTGCGCTCGCTCAACCGGTTTTATTGTCACAAGATCATGCCCATCACCGCCACTCTGATCGCGCGGGACAAATCGGGGGCATACAAATATTTGCCCAAGAGCATCGAGACGTTCATCTCGCGCGAAAAGATGGTGCAACTGCTATTCGATGCGGGCTTCGGGCAGATCGAACAACACCCGATGACCTTCGGCGTCTGCGTCTGCTATCGCGGCATCAAACCGACGTAGTGGCCTACACCAATCCCAATGCCCGCGTGTTTTTCAGCGATCGCTCGACGCACTCAAACGGGTCCATGCCGTTGCAGTTGTCCTGTTCAATGATGAACCACTTGGTCCCTGCCTTCTTGCAGGCGGGGATGATGCCGGCAAAGTTCAGGTTCCCTTCGCCGATCTCGCGCATCAGTTGCTGTCGATCTGGCGTGATCCCCATGTCCTTCAGATGGACGCACGGCACGCGACCGGCGACTTTCTCGATCCAGGCGATCGGATCGCCGCCGCCGTGGGTGATCCAGTAGGTGTCGATCTCGAACCACACATCGCGGCTGGTCCCTTTGATCAGAATATCCAGAGCCGTCTGACCCTCGTATTTGACCAGTTCATGGCTGTGGTTGTGATAGCCGATGGAAACGCCCGAACCTGCAAATTTCTTGGCGATCTGTGAATAATCCTTGGCGAACTGGTGCCATCCGCTGGCATCGGCATCTTTCCAGCCAAACCCGCCGATCGCGGTGTATTCACAACCCCACAATTTGTGGTCGTCGATCACCTTCTGCGTCTGATCGCGCATCTGGTCCAGCGAGATGTGCGTCGCACAGCAGGCAAGGCCCTCGTTCTTCAAAATCTTCGCCAGTTCGTCGGCGTCGATCTTTCCCAATGCCGAACACTGCACCGCGTCATAGCCCATCTTCTTGGCTCGCGCGAATGTCTTTGCGATGTCGGCGGGGGTTTTGGTGTATTCTCGAAGGGTATAAAGCTGAAGCGCGATCTGCGTGGACATGTTGGTTTTCCTTTTCGAATCTGCAAACTAGATCAACTCGCCGATCTCTGCAAGTTTCAGAACAGTTCCGGCTGATTCGGGTCGCGGGCGACGCTCTGGATCGTCCCGTCGGCCAATCGCGTCAAAAGCACGTCTCCGCCGTGGATTTCCTGCACGGAACGCACAATCTTGCCGTCTTTCTTGATCGACGTGATCGAATACCCCCGCGACAAAACGCCCATCGGGCTCAGGGCCTCCAACTGTCGCGCCATCGCCTCGATCCGCTGGTGTGCCGCGCGGAAAGTTGATCGTTGTGACTGGTCGAACAACGCCCCGATCGACAGCAACTTTTGTTTGAAGATCGCCACCCGTGCGCGCGGGTGCTGGGCGTGCAATCGCGATTCGCTGGCACTCAGTCGTCTTCGGGCGCGATCTGCCACCGTGCGAAGCGCGCTGCTCAGTTGTCGTTCACGATCATCCAATAGCTGCTTGGCGCGGTCGATGCGATCGGTTGGGCGTCGGAAGAACTCATGACGCTCCGCCGCACTCAGGCGTTGCCGAGACATCACCACCACTTGCTTCAATAGTCGTTTGAGTCGCGTGTCGGCGGTGTCGATCAGGGTCGTCGCGGTGCGCCAGTGCTGCATCGCCACCTGTGCCGCTTCGGTCGGCGTGTGCGCGTGATAGTCGGCGACCAGGTCCGCGATCGACACATCCACCTCATGGCCGATGCCGGTTATCACCGGC
>JBGSMH010000115.1:0-2553 GCA_041740275.1 Phycisphaerae bacterium | reverse complement strand
GCAAAGGTGCATCTATCGAACGTGCCGGAGAATGTCGCGTTCTTCAATGGCTCGATCGACGCCGCCGGGAGCTTTGGCAGCATCTTCCAGAGCGCGATCATGGCGTACGGTTCGGACATCATCAAAAACCCCGGCGACAGCGACCGGTTCATGGATATCCGTTTTCTGGAAACGCTGGACAAGAGCGGCAAATTCGCCGGCCAGAAGGTCGGGATCGCCCCGATCCGCAGCGGCAACGGCGGCGGCGTGGAAGGCGATCCGCTGCTGACCAAGGACGTGCGGTTTTTCTTTGAGCCCAACAGTGCGAATCTGGATTTGAACAGCGTCGCCAATAAGGAGAATCTGGAATCGATCTCCAAGATGCTCAAGGTAAGCCCGGGCAGCACGATCCTGCTGCGCGGCCATGTCGACAACTCACTGGTCGAACAATTCCGCAAGCAAGGCGGCGAGCCGTTTGTCAGGCAGATGTCGCTCAAAGCGATGCAACTGTCCAAAGACCGCGCCAACGCGGTTCGCAAGCAGATGCTGGCGACCTACAAGATTGACGAATCTCGGCTGGAAAGCATCGGTCGCGGCTGGGAAGAACCGGCTGGGGCGGATGCGGAGAAAAACCGCCGCGTGGAAGTGCAGTGGTTTACGGTGGAATAAAGCGCAATAGCACTGTCATCCTGAGCGTACTCGCGAAGGATGACGGTCTTCTCTTCATTCCGAACCTTGCAGCCGGAACGAGAAAGTCATGTGCGAACTGGGCACAATGACGGTAAACGCCTGCAACATGCCGCTGCGGGCATCGTACATCGATTCGCTGGCGACGCCCGGACCTTGAACGAGGATGGTGAAACGATTGCCGCGTTCGACCTGCCCGATCGACGTTTTGATTCGGGTGACGGGGTCTTCGTCAAGGACTTGCCCGGCCTCGACTTTTGCGAATGCCGTGGGATCGACCCAGAAACTGCCCCCGCGCAGCGAGACAACCCCGTCGCCGGGGGCGCGCTGCGGCATCCCGCCGATGTTGAACTGCAAATCGGTCGTATATCGCGCCCAATTGGTGCCCCGTTTGCCGATCGCGACATCGAGTTGCGCCGGTCCCTGCACGGGCGGCACGCCGGGGATTTGCACCGTCACCGTACCGGCGTATTGCATGCGTTTGATGCGGGCGACCCAGTCGGGGTTTTTCCCATCGACGCCCGGTCCTTTGAGTTGCCGCACGCTGATCAGGCGGAGCGTGGTGATGCTCTTGTTGCCGCGAACGGCGTCTTCGCCGGGCAGTTTGACCGCCGCCAGTTTGCCGCGGCTATTGATCGTCGAGGAGATCAGCAAGCCGGTCTTGAGGTCATAGGCTTGTGAGCTGTAGAAATCGGGCTCGCGGGTGACGATACAGAGGCTGGGGATCGGTTTGCCTTCGAGGTTGTAATTACCTTTGAGGACAAAAAACTTGGGGCTGTGCATCTGTGTCGCGTCGGCCAGGAGCTTGGGGTGGACCCAATAATCCGCCGGTCCGGCGGCGGCGCCGATGAAGCCATTGTCCAGAAATTTCAGCAACGTCGGCGGCTGGGTCGGTTGTGCGATCAGATACATCGCGCCCTGCACCGCGACGGCAGTTTTGCCCACCGCAACAATATCGAGCTGCGCAAAGCCCTCTCCGCCGCCGCCCACGGTCTCTTCTTTGTTGTACTTTTTGCCGGTGATGGGGTCTTCCCATTCGCCATTGCCCGCTTCGGTCAGCCCGTAACTGCTTTCGGGAACGGTCGCGGACCGGACCAGATAGCTGATTCGCACGCCAGGCTTGGTCCACTCCGGCGCACCAAGTTTGGCGGCCTCGGGTTTGAGGATCAGCAACGGACTGTTGCCCGCCACCTCGCCATCAAGTTCCGGGGTGTCGTCCCCGCGGGCGTTCAGGGTCCACAACATCATCGCACAAGCGCACGCCATGATCGCCGACCGTCGCATGGTAAGACCTCCGATTTGTTGGAAGCCTGCCATTGTCGCACGAATATGCGCAGAATCGATGCGGCAAATCGTCGCGGGTAGCGCTAGAGTGTTGTCTTGGCAACCGAAAAAGGGTCGATCTTCTTGTTTCCAGGAACCGACCTCGGTTCATTCGCCAGAACTTGACAGTGGGCGGGTGGGGTGTAGGACTATTCGTACTGGGAAAATTCGTAGGCAACCCCAATCACTGCACTGATCACGGTAAGCACGATTCCGAGGAGTGAACAAATCAGCCCGGCGATCGCCATGCTTCGTCCACTACTTTTTAGCGCGAGAGAAGAAAAGATAATGCCTACTACTGCGACCGGAAAGCCGATCAGTGGGACGCAGGCGCAGGGGATCGAGAGAATGCCCAATACCATTCCGCTGATGGCGGTGTTCGAACTTTGTTGTTCCGGCTCTTGCGGACGGTAGTGCGTCACCGGAGCTGCGGTGCGGTAGGTCGCGATGGCAGGAGCTGGTGCGTGTTCGGCGGAAGCAAATAGGCCGTTGACGCGGCTTGCCGGTGCCCATTCCGACATTCCTTCCTTCCAGACAAGAGTCTGTCTTCCGATCTGGCCGCTG
>JBGSMH010000114.1:0-6786 GCA_041740275.1 Phycisphaerae bacterium | reverse complement strand
GAGATATCCGCCTGCACGATGTGGGCCTTTACGCCCGATGTCTCGATCTGCGTCTTGACGTCCTCTGCCGCCTGCGCGGCGCGGGCATAGTTGACGACGACATTAAACCCGGCCTGGCCGAGCGACAGGGCGATCGCCTTCCCGATCCCCCGCGACCCGCCGGTGACGATGGCTGTTTGTGGTGAACTCATGCGGGTTATAGTAAGCGATGAGGGCGGGGCGACCAACGTCATGCCCGGGACACATTTTCTGTGTCCCTAAAGCCCCGCGTCTACTATGATATCTGCATGGACCAGGTCATCACACGCAATCCGAAGGTGATGCACGGCATCGCCTGCTTTGCCGGCACGCGGGTCGCAGTGCAGACGTTCTTCGATCATCTGGAAGCCGGTTATACGATCGACGGCTTCCTGGAGCAGTTTCCGACGGTCAAGCGAGAGCAGGTCGTACAATTGATGAACCCGCCGCTACCGGCTAAGGCACTTGGAGACGCGGGCGAAGAGCTGGCGCTTCAACTCTTGATCAATCGAGGCTATCGGGCTTCGCGACTACCGGTGAATGCGCCCACATACGATCTTGAAGTCAGTCAAGCTGGTGGAGACTTTCGCGTTTCCGTGAAAGTTTCTCGGACGAAGCAGCATGTTCGCCTTGGCGCTCGATCGTCCGTGGACCGACTCGGTGCTGGAAACTTCGTCTTTGCCTTCTTGCCGAATGCCGGAAACGATGAGATCAGGCTCACCAACGGCGGATACTCTCTTTTGATCCTTCCCGCTGATCTCGTGCGAGACGAGAGTCTGGCCATCCATGACGCTTATTGGGCAGCGCGAGGAAGACCCGATGGTAGCGGTTACAGTGTCCAAATCTCACACCGACACCAGAGCGTGTGGATCCGATGGAAGAGATTTGCATTTGCGTGGAATGTCTTGCCTGCCACGGGCTAGAAAGCAATCCGACGAGTGTGGCCTGCATCGTCAGCGGCTGCTCCCTAACCAGACGTCGCGGCGCGTCGGGGTGAACCCCGACCTACTTTGATGAGTCCTCGGCGTGATGCTCTCTGTGTTCTCGGTGATCTCTGTGGCGTAATGAGTCCTTGCGTCGCTGTCGTGATCGAGCGAGACGAATCCACCGTTGTTGGATACAATCTGCGAACCAGTAGCCGGTTCAGGTCAACAAACGCGGAATAGGAATGTGATGAAGCGGTTCGTGGGAGAGATCGTAATACTCGTGGTGGCGATCGCTGTTGTGATCGGCGTTGCGGCGATCGTTTTGCCCGGGGATCTTCCGGATCCCGACAGCGCTACCTATATTGCCGAGAAGCAGCGGCATTATAATCGCCTGTTTCTGGCGACCATTATTCCACTGCCTGCGGGGATAGTTGCTTACTGGTTGCTTCAGAAACAGTACAGGCGATACCATGCGCGGAACGGTGCGACGACCCCAACGGTCGGATAAACCCCCCGCCGAAATCGGCAAGGTTCCGGCGAACGACCATCAGTACGTCCACTATCCCGCCATGGAATTCGATCCAACATTCATCTACGGCAACTACATCGAGGCCTGTCTGTGGGCAGGTATGGGTGTGATCGCGGTGGTCAAACGCAATAGCGTCTGGAGCGTGGGGCTGGGTTGCGCGCTGGTTGCTTTTGGTGTGAGCGATGTGGCCGAAACGCAGACCGGCGCGTGGTATGAACCTTGGTGGCTCCTCCTATGGAAAGCCGTTTGCGTGGTCTTGATACTTTGGTTCGGCCTGTTGGTGCTTGCGGTCCGACGACGAAAAGGCATTGGTATTCACCACGAAGAAACGAAGTGCACGAAGGCGCACGAAAAGACCTTTCGATAATCTTTCTTTGCGTTCTTCGTGACCTTCGAGTCTTCGTGGTGAATATTGAATTCTGTGGCGAATATGACTTCGCATTCTCAGATCAAAGCATCCGGATCAACGACACGACACTGTCGATCACCAGATAAAAACCCATCACAAAGACCGCGATATAGACGAAGCGGAAGAAGCTTTGGTCGGTCAGTTTCTTGATCAGCAGAAACCCACAGCCGGCGCCGACGAAGACCAGGGGGGCGAGCATCGCGGCCTGCTTCCAGTTGACTGAATCAAACTGGCCGATCCAGAAGTAGAAGGGGAGCTTGGCGGAGTTGGCGAGGAAAAAGAAGACGGCGGTGGTGCCGACGAAAACGCGGCGATCCAGCTTCAGCGGCAGCATGTACGCGGCCATGATCGGACCGGCGGCGTGGGCGAGCGTGGTGCTGACGCCGATGAACGAGCCCGTGATCCATGATCGCGTCGGTTCGGGCAGGAGCTTTTGCTGAACGCCCTTATACGTCCGCCACCAGTGCAGGCTGACCAGGAAGATCGATTCGAGTCCGATCTCCAGCCGGATCAGTTTGGCGACGAGTTCCTCGCCTTCCTTGCCCGATCCGAGCCGGTGAATCGAAAACAGCAGGAGCGACCCGACGCCGATGCCGATGGCGGTGGGGAGCAGGAGCAGGCGGACCTTGGAGAAGTCGTGAATCTTGCGGTACTGCGTGACGGCGATCAGATCGCCGAGGATCAGCAGCGGCAATAGCAACCCCAGCGCCGCCGGTGCGCCCATGGGGGTGTAGCCCAGCGCGATCGCGACCATCGGCACGACAATCAACCCCATACCCGCCCCCAGCCCGGACTTGGTCAGCCCGATGAGGAAGATCGCGAGACAGATGATGAGCCAGGGGAGCATTAAAGCGGGTGCCTCTCGAGGCGGTCTGCCATATCGGTAGGATCGTACGCTTGGGCAGCGAGGAGCAGACTCGCAAGAATTTCGCCCGGAGCAACGCGTTTCGCAGAGTCCACGCGTAGGACACCTGCGTGGTGCTCTCTCCGAGCGAGCAGATCGTCGTGGATCTTGAAAAAATCCCGGTCGTAAGTCACCAGCGAGCGCCCCAACTGCGTAGCACGAGCGAGAACGACCTCGTCGGGTTCGTCCTCGTGTTGGTCTTCGGCTGCGGTCAGGCAGTCGACGCCGCCCGCGCGCAGGTGGTCTGTGACGTACCCATGCACGTGATGATCCATGTATAGCTTAAGACCCACGCTCAGCCCGCCTTTTCTCGGCCAGACGCGCCTCCAGTTTTTGTCGAAGATTGGGGTCCTGCGGGTGCGCGCGGTAATAGGCGTCGGCCTCTTCTTCTCGCCGTTTCAGTTCCGCGTCGAGTTCGGCCTTGTGGTCGTTGTAGTAGGAGAGCCCGGCGTGAATCTGCCCAAGCGTCAGCGATGGATACTGCTTGGCTAACGCTGCCGCATCCATGTCGTGGTACACATGGTTACTGACGAACATGATGTACTTCAGCCCGCCGAGGCGGAGTACGCCGTTGTCGTCTCGTACCAGGTGAGTTTGGATCGGAATGGTGGTCATGTCCAGTGCAGTATATCACCAATCCAGCGTGCCGCGCCAGGCTTTTGTCAGGTCGACGATGGGGATGTCGGTCCCGTGGTCACTGGCCGAGACGAGCGTGAGCGTGGGGGTTGGTTGCGTCTTGCCGAGTTCGACGACGGTTGCGACACCGGTGAGGGATTCGGTGATCTTGTTGGCGTCGGCGGCGTTTGCGAGTTCGACGACGTATCCGCCGGGCTGTTCGAGGAAGGGGTCTTGGGAATCGACCAGCGACTGTTCGATCGCGATGCCGATACCCGAGCCGATGCTCATCTCAGCCGCAGTGACGAGGTAGCCGCCGTCGGAAATATCATGCGCGGCGCTGAATGTGCCCGATCGGACCAGCTTGCTCATCGCGCGGTGGAGTTTGGCGAGCGTGGGCAGATCAAACGGGTTTTTGGCGCGGATCATCAGCACCGTGCTGCAGGGCTTTTTGAAGTCCATGGTCACGACTTTGGCGACGTCGGGGATGGTCCCGATGGCGCTGATCAGCAGCGTATTGGGGATTTTGATCACCCGGCCGGTCTCGGAATCGGTGAATTGGTTGTGCAGACTGTCCTTGCCGCTGATGAACGGCACGCCGAACGCCAGTGCCGCGTCGCGACAGGCTTCGCACGATCGGACGAGCGTCCCCATCGCGATCTCGTCGTTCGTCCCCGGCCAGCAGAAGTTGTCCAGGACGGCAAGCTCATCGAGGTCGGCTCCGACACACACCGCATTGCGGATCGCCTCGTCAATCGCGGCGATCGACATCTGGTACGGATCGCTGATCGGCGGGGCAAGTCCGCAGGAGAGGATGACGCCTTGATTGCTGCCCAGTTTCGGCCGCACGACCGCGGCGTCGCTCGGGCCGATCTGCTGCGGACCGACGAACGGCTCGACGACTGATCCGCCTTGGACCTCATGGTCGTATTGACGGACGATCCAGTGCTTGCTGGCAATGTTCGGATGGGCAAGCTTTGCCAGCAATGTGGCACGGGTTTCCAACCCGTGTTCCGATGCTGCAGACATGGGTTGTAAACCCATGCCACGAGAAGAGACCACTGCCTTCCGCGTCGGCATGGGGATGCCGTCGTGCAGGAACGCCATCGCCATTCGTCCGACCTCGGTGCCGGCGTAGTTGAGCACCAGTTCGTCGTTGTCGGTGCCGAAGGTGCCGATGACGGTGGATTCAACGTTTTCGCTCTTGGAGAGTTTAAGTAGCGCCGCGATCTTGTCCTGCGGCACCGACAGCACCATGCGTTCCTGGGCCTCGCTGATCCAGATTTCGTCGTACTTAAGGCCTTTGTATTTGAGAGGCACTTTTTCCAGTGTGACGGTCGCGCCGATGTCGGAACCCATCTCGCCAATCGCGCTGGACAGTCCCCCGGCACCGCAGTCGGTCAAGGCGGAATAGAGTCCACGATCGCGGGATTGCAGGAGGACATCCATCATCCGTTTTTCTTCGATCGCGTTGCCGATCTGGACGGCGTGGGAGAACTCGTCCTGATGCTTGTCGGTCAGTTCGGCGCTGGAGAAGGTCGCCCCGTGGATGCCGTCGCGGCCGGTGCGACCGCCCATGACGACGATCGCGTCGCCGCGACCGACCTTCTTTTGGATCTTGTCGTTGGGGAGCAGTCCGACGCAGCCGCAAAAGACCAGCGGATTGCCGACGTAATTGTCGTCAAAATAAACCGCCCCGTTGACGGTCGGGATACCCATGCGATTGCCGTAGTCTCGCACGCCCGCGACGACTTGCTGGAGGATTCGCTTGGGATGAATCACCCCCGTGGGCAGAGCAGCCTTCTGCCCACCGCCCACTGCCCACTGCTCACTTGGATAAGCCACGCAGAAGACATCGGTATTGGCGATCGGCTTGGCACCCAGCCCGGTTCCAAGCACGTCGCGAATACACCCGCCGATGCCGGTGGCGCTCCCGCCGTACGGTTCGATGGCACTGGGCCGGTTGTGGGTCTCGACTTTGAAGCAAACCGCGTCCTGATCGTCAAAGCGGATCACCCCGGCATTGTCCTTAAATACACTCAGGCAGAACCCATCATTACGACGTTTGATCAACTCCTGCGTGCTGGCAAAGATCGTCTCTTTGATCAGATTTTTGTACGTCCGCAGCGTTTTGCCCGATTCATCCACGACTTCCACGCTGCTTTTGAGTGTCTTGTGAACGCAGTGCTCGGACCATGTTTGCGCCAGCGTTTCCAGTTCGATATCGGTCGGCTCTCGCTTTTGGTCGCGATAATAGTCCTGCACCGCCTTCATCTCGGTGAGGCTCAGAAACAGGTGCCCCTGACGCGACAGCGTCTGCAATTGGGCGTCCGAAAGCTCGCGAATCGGAACGTGCTTCAGTTCAAACGCGTATTCGTGGGCGTGGGCGAATTCTTTGGGGACAAAGGCTTCAAAATAGACCGATTCGACCACCGCGTTGGCCAGCGATTGGCGGGCGATGGTTTGCAGTTGGGGGCGCGTCAGGGCCGCGCCGAAGAGATACGCCCTGCCGGTGCGGACTTCGGTGACGGGCAAACCCATGTCGCGAATCGCCATCTCCGTGCTGGCGGCGACCGGGTCCATGACGCCGGGCTTGAAATGCACCTCGATCCGCACCTTGCCCTGATCGCTTGGGGCGGCGTCAATGATCGTCGCGGTCTCGGCGATCGGGTCGGCGAGCAACTCGGTCGCGATCCGCACCACCTGCTGTTTTGTCGCAGCCGTGTCGATGAAGAAGACCCGATCGACCTGCGTCGGGCCTGGATCGATCCCCAGTTGCTGGATTTGCGACCGAAGGGCCTCAGATTGTGGGTCCATGCCGGACGAATCCGGTCGGGTGCGAACGTCAATGCGAAATACCATACGCCGATTGTACGGACGGCGCACCGATTGCCAAAAGTCGGCGTCGGAGACATGATATCATCATGCAAATCTCAATCGCCGGTTACTCGTTTCACGGGCTGGTCAATGTCGGGGCAATGAACATCTTTGGGTATCTGGAAACCTGCCGGTACCGCTATCACCTGCAAACTGCTGACATCTGGGCCGGTTTGATGGGGCGTGACGCCAACGCCTACCTTCAGGACGAGGCGATCGACCGGGTGGTCGAGGCGGTTCGCGAACGTGGGCTGACGGTGGTGAATTATCACGCCGACGGGTGTCACGTCTGGGAGGATGATGCGGATAAACGCAAAGCCCATCATGAGTTAGCAGAGCGGCATATTGTCGCAGCCGAGAAGCTGGGGGCCCGCACCGTCCGCATTGATACTGGCGGGCATGATCGGCATTGGTCAAGCCAGCAGTTTGACACCATCGTTGCCCAATACACCGCTTGGGCCAAGCGCGCAAAAGACGCGGGATATCGCATCGGCCCGGAGACGCACTG
>JBGSMH010000113.1:0-2045 GCA_041740275.1 Phycisphaerae bacterium | reverse complement strand
GGTGCGATTGATCCGGTTTTTGTCGGAATCGTCGAAGATCGGGAATAGTTGCCACTCGTCGTTCGCCGCTTCGATGTCGCCGCCGTTCGATCGCTGCATGTGGGCGATGTAGCTCAACGGCAGACGGATGCCGAGCTTTTCCGCGGCGCGATCGATGAAGACGCTGTCGAGTGGGAAAGGCATATAGGCGGAGAACGAATAGGACTCTATGCCGAGTGCGCCAGGAGGCCAGCGTTGGGCGGTCAGCGGCGGTCGCACTGGGCATCAAGTCTGGTTGAACTGAACCGGCCGCTGGTGGGGGATTCTATCGAATGCGTGGGCGTTCGTCTCGTGTGAACGGGTGCGGCAAAATTGAGGAATATCGATTTCACCACAAGAGCGCTCCACTTCGTGTCGCGGCTAAACGACCCCAAAACGCGCAACAGGCGAAAACGGGAATCGGAGGAAAATTGTGTCGATTTTCGGGCAGTTTTGAATGCGCGTTGCGCGCCAGAACTGTTCTGGCGCGCAACAGGGGTGTAAGTGTGGAGGGAAGGTGTATTTCGGGTCTGGGTTCAGGACAATCGCAGTGCCGGAAAATGTCAGTATTCAGAGGGAGAAAAGTGGCGTTAAGATGGGTAATTTCCAGCATCAAGCGGCACTTTCGCAGACGCGCGCAAGTCTCTATTTAACAATTTTTTGCGAACGTTTTTTCCGAAAAGTCAACTTTTTTTGCGTCACCAACCGCCAGCAAGCTGACGGCTAAACGGTGTGCAGGGATTTTGAATCGATCTGCGTTCATCGGCGTTCATCTGCGGCTTCAAGGTATTTCCGGCCGGAAAGGTGGGAAATGCAACAGTTGCACGCTGGCGCGCAACACTTGAGGGGTTCCAAAATCGACAAGTCTTGCGGCGGCCGATGGTTACGATTTTCGTATCGACCAAAGCGGATGCAACAAATGCAACAAGTGAAAAAATGTGCGTTGTTGCAGCGTGAGGGAGAGGGTTGGTGATGTCCCAACGCACGGATGAATTGGTACCGAACGGAAGGGGGAAACGCGTCGCGAGCGACGCGGCTAACAGGGGCGGTGGCGCGTTGTAAATGGGCGGGGGTTGATCATAATCGGACCGGATCATGCAGACGCACTACGATCAGGATCAGTTCGAGCGGCTACTGGCCGGTTTGTTGGACGGGATTGTGGCGTTGGTGTCGCCGGGCGAGCCGATCAATCTGGTGGGCATTCGCACGCGCGGGGAGACGATCGCGACGCGCCTTTTGCCGCTGCTGAAGGCCCGCGGGCTGACCGAAATCGGCTTTGGGGCCCTGGATATCACGCTTTATCGCGACGATCTTTCCGAGATCGGCCCGGGCCCGCTGGTTCGGCCTACCGTGCTGAACTTTGATTTTGATCGCAAGCCGCTGATCTTGCTCGACGACGTGCTTTTCACCGGCAGGACCGTGCGGGCGGCGTTGACGGCACTCTCAGACTTTGGCAGGCCCAGTGCGGTGCGATTGGCGGTGCTGGTCGATCGCGGCGGGCGCGAACTGCCCATCCAGCCGGATGCGGTGGGCCTGTCATTGACCGACCTGCCAGCCGACCAAGTCGTCAAGGTCAAGGTCAAGGAACGTGACGGCCACGACGGAATCGACATCGAACGGAGGACCCCATCTTGAGCGAACCGACGCTGTGGACGCGCAGGCATCTCCTCGGGCTCGAATCCCTGTCGGCCGAGGAGATTCGTTTCATTCTCGACACCGCCGAGACGTTTAAGGAAGTTTCGACACGATCAGTGAAGAAAGTGCCCGCACTGCGTGGCAGGGTGGTCGTCAATGCGTTTTTTGAAGACAGCACGCGCACGCGGATGAGTTTCTCCCTGGCGGCGCAACGGCTGAGCGCGGACGTGATCGAGTTTACTGAAAAAGGGTCGAGCGTCAGCAAAGGCGAGACGCTGGTCGATACTGCAAGGAATATTGAGGCGATGGGGGTGGACCTGATGGTCGTTCGCCACGCCGCCGCCGGGGCAGCGGAGTTGCTGTCGCGAAGTCTCAAATGCTCGGTCATCAAT
>JBGSMH010000112.1:0-7088 GCA_041740275.1 Phycisphaerae bacterium | reverse complement strand
CGCTCTGGCAACTTAAATCGGCGCGGCCCCATGTCACCTTAATCCGTTCGTTCATCTGCGACAATTTGCCGCTGAATATGGACAAAGAGGGTGGGAATTGGGGCGGGGCAAGGATCAGCACCGCCCCTGTTATTCAAAGGCCTGCGGCTTTGCGCACGGCTGCTGGGCCCTCAGCGGCCTCGACCAACTCGCCGGACGGGCGATCGCAGTGCCGGACCGGTTTCCGTCGGATGGGGAGGCGCTGCGATACCATCGGGCCACGGTGTTTCAGCAGTAATTGTCCGAAGGCTTAGGAACTCCGATGTCTCTGTCATTTGCCTTACGCGCCTTGAGGGCTCTTTCGGCGATCCAGCTTTGTTTGCGGCAAATTTCACAACGCGCGGTTCCGCTACTGTCGTATTTGCATAAAATGTCCACCATCGATGAGCACCAGCAGCATTGCCAAACGACACGTTCGCTCTGCAAATAGCTTGAGCGCGGCTAGTTACCCGACCGCGAAGTGGTCTGCCGTCTCCCTGTTTGCAGGGTGCGGTGGGAGTGACCTTGGACTTCGAAGCGCAGGGATAGAAGTCATCTGGGCAAACGAGAAAAATGAGTCAGCGTGTGAATTCTACGAGCAAGTCACCGGAACTACGGTCGTTCATCCCGGCGATGTCCAAAGTGTCGACACATTTCCAAAGAGCGACATCTTGGTAGGGTGCTATCCATGTCAAGGCTATAGCCAGGGGGGGCGCCGACAGTCTTCGAGAGACGAGCGCAATTTCCTGTATCGCGAGTTCGACCGCGCGCTTCGCCAAACCCGGCCGTTGGCATTCGTTGTCGAAAACGTGGACGGGATGCGGTTCGAACACAACAGCGACCTCTTGCGTAATCAACTGACTCGATTCCGTATGGCAGGCTATCGCGTTGCTTGGAAGGTCCTTGACGCGAAGGACTATGGGCTGGCACAGGATCGTCGCCGGCTAATCATGGTGGGAATCAGAAGCTCTGAGAATGTGAGGTTCGTCTTTCCGGAACCCACGCACGGAGACGGCTTGGGGCGAAAGCGCTACCGTGTACTCCGCGATGTGATCTGGAAGTACCGGGACGCTCCGGCAGACAGTTACTGTCAGGAGCCGTTCCACTGGTACTACCTTTCTCGCAACCGACGGCGAGGGTGGGATGAACAGTCAAACTGCATCGTTGCACGGTCACGCCACGTTGGCCTACATCCTGATTCACCTCCGCTTGAGAAAATCGGCACTGATAAGTGGCGATTCGTCCACTCCGACAGCCGTGCACGGCGTCTCAGCTATGTCGAGTGCGCGCTGATTCAAGGTTTCGCCGATCCGACAGCGTTCGCAGGGCAGTCGCTTGGTCTGCGTTACCGAGCGATAGGCAATGCGGTGCCGCCCCCATTGTTCGCGGCGGTTGCTAGCCAACTCGTTCAGGCTCTCAGCCGAGGTCGGTGATACGGGACGTTAGGGCCTTTATCTTGTCGATGTGTCCCTCGACTGCTTCTGGGTGCAATTGGGCCATTTTGACAAGACGCACACGGTCGAGCACTAGCTGCTCGTTTTCTTTCTGCTTCAAATAGAGGTCGGTCTCGTTCACAACATGCTGTGAGGTCGCAAAGACCTTCTGCGGACGCGGCGTCGACGTCCTCCCGAAGAAGAACTCCAGCCAATTGTCGCTCAACTCAGTGTGCTTGCGGGACGATTCGTCCACGTCGTGTTTACCGCAACCGCACTGTGCGATCAGAGTCATCCCGCCGGGACGCTGGTCAAAGAGAGGTCGCCTAACAACGACATCGATCCGCGCGTCCTTGGCTTTCCGTCGCACGACCTCAATGTGTTTCCCGGGGTCGAATGTCCACTCGTCGTCACTGAAGTCGCACTTCCCTTTCATCCATGCGATTCGGCGATATATACCGCCTGTGGGGGGAGCATCTGAGACCAGTGCTTTTGCGAGCGATTCACTGGGCCAGCCAACCCGAACACCGACGGCATCGTTGCCCAAGTATGATTTGAGAAGATCGCGGACAAGCCGCTCGAAGTGCCTGAGCAACTCGCGGTGCTGCCTTTCCGGGTATGCAGCGGCTTCGCTGGTCGCGAGGAGGTACTCGTACACACCGTTTTCCGATGGTTTGTACTTGAGCGAAGATCGGTTCACTGTGAAGGGGTAGAGTTCCTCTCCCAGTATTGCGAGACGGGATTCAACCACGCGAATCGTTTTCCCGGTAATCTCCGTTACACCAACCTGCTGTGCTTCCCAGTCAGGAACCTTCAGACCAAAGCCATCTGCAAAGGTGTCTGCTTCGCCCGCCATTTGTTCGTCTAGAGCGGCTGCGGCAATTGAAGACTCGCCTTCTCGCAAGGCACGGAATTCGGCTTGATCGGCATCCGAAGCACTGTTCTGAGTTGGTCCCGGCATCAGTGTCCCCTGCGGCTGCGCTTCGTACCTGATGCCTTCAGCAGATCGAGGATCTCAAAGAGACGCTCCACCTTGCTGTCGATCGTTTCCGCCTGCTCCGCGATCCTGTCTAAGCTCTCCCGGTTGATCTTCGTCAGGCTGCTAGCGAGGGCAATTCCGTCCTCCAAGTTCCTGTCCGCCCGCTTGAGGACGTCGCCAAGGCGATCGGCTGGCGGTCTTCCTTTCTCGATCGCCTGCTCGACTGTGCTGCCCTCACGAAGAGCCTCCAGCGCGCGATCTTCTGCGATTGCCTTAGCCAAGGCACCAATTTCACGGGAATCCTCGATGGCCGCATTGCGTCCCGAGCCGCCGAACATGAAAGTTAGAAGGCTCGCCGCATTACCTAACGAGTCCGGAGGTACGGGCTGGGGTTTGGTGACGTATGTCTGCGGAAGCGCGATGAAGTTGCGGACGTTGCGGTACCCCAACGCCGTGTAGACCCATGAGAACGGAAACTCCTGAAAGCTTCCCCGGCCTCGTCGGAGACTGTTCGCGGGATCATAAGCGGCGGTGTCAATCAACTGCCGAACGAAGTAATAGCCTTCTACCACGCGATCTATGAAGGACTGGTCGTCTCCGATCATCACTCGAATCTGGTCAAGCGTTATCTGCTTAGTCTCAAGCGTCTGCGCAACCCATGCGGCCTTTGCGAATGAGTCCCACTGCTGCGCACCAACGATGTGACGGATACCAAGATACGGCAGCAGTTTGAGTCGATGGTCTTCTCTGCTCCAGTCGTAGACCTGCACCGGGATGAGTGTATCTTCGGTGACTTTGCTGACGTCGTACTGAGCACGAAGCCGTTCATGACGCGCTGCTCGTTTATCACCGGCAAGCACTAGGCACGCAGTTAACCGGCGGTTGCCCTCGAGAATAGTGGCTTCTGCTCCATGACCTTTGTTTATCGCACCAACGAGTGGCTCGGACTCGAAAAACCCATTTGCCGAGATGGAACTGATGACGTCGACAATCCCGTGTTGGCCGATTATCTCATCAATTAGCTTTGCCTCATCGGCGATTGCAGCGTCGCGACCGCCGAAACGCGGGTTTTGACCGTCAAGATGCAGATCTCGGACGGCGAGAAACTGAAGGCTCCCATCGCCTTTCGGAGTGGATTTTGAACTTGGGGTTTGTTTCGCCATCTTACGATCTTATCGGCTGGAACGGTGTCACGACTTGCCTCAGTCTGCTCGATTGGCCTTTCGCCGTCAATATTGGCGTCCGGCACCTCTAAACGGAAAAAAGGCGGGCCGCAGGGCGGGTTCCGCTAAACGGTGTGGCATGAACGTGGTACGACGCGCTCCAACTCCGCCACGATCTCCGCGATTCGGCCTGACGCGAGTTTGGTTTTCGGTTTTTCGGCGTCGAGCGCTTCCATGAGTTGTTCTTCGCGGCGGATCCAGACGCTGCCTTCGGCGGGGATTTGCGGACGGGATTTGGGTCATGGCCGGAGCGATTTCCGGATTGGCCTAAGCGGCGTCCGGATTGGCCGCATCGGCGTACGGATTGGCCGGAGCGGCGTACGGATTGGCCGGAGCGGAGGCGGGATTGGCCGGGACGGAGGCGGGATTGGCCGGAACGCTTCCGGGATTGGCGGAAATGGAGCAAGGATCAGCCAAACCGCGATGGCGTGGCGGGGAGGGGGAGATTATGGGAATAGGAGAATGGGGCTTAGGGCTTGGGGGAAGACGGGGGAATCGGGAGCGTATTGACGGGCCTTCTTCGCGTGTTTTCGTGCGCTTCGCGGGCTTCGTGGTGAAAAAGGTCTGCGTTCATTGGAATAGTGGGCAGTGGGCGGCGGGCCGCGGGCCACGTTCTCGCCACTAACCACTAACCACTAACCACTAGCCACTCCCGACTTCATTGTTCACGAAAACCCATACCGTTTGGCGATGAATGCGCATCCGGCGTGGCCGGGTGCATTATGTGGACCATTCTCCTCCTCACGCTGTCGAACATCTTCATGACCTTTGCCTGGTATGGCCATCTCAAGTGGTTCAAGGGGGATGGCCACGCACTGTGGCTGATCATCCTGCTCAGTTGGGGCATCGCGTTGTTCGAATACATCCTGATGGTGCCCGCCAACCGGATCGGCAGGGACTGGTACGGGTTTGATTTCGCACAGCTTAAGACGCTGCAGGAGATCATCACGCTGGTGGTTTTTGCGTGTTTTTCGGTGTGGTTTCTGAATTTTAAGCTCGGCTGGAACCACGTCGCGGCGTTTGCGTGTATCGCGGCGGCGGGGTTTTTTGTCTTTCACGACTTCAAGTCCGCCGGTGCGAAGACAGTGGAGCCCAGCCCGGAATCGGCCTACACTGCGTTGGAACCCGGAAAGGACCTGTAATGTCTATTGCAAAAATCACCGTCGTGGGCGGTATCGTGATGATTCTTCTGTCGATCGTTGGCGTGACCGGAGCGATCCAGAACAACAAAGACCCAAAGACCGCGTTGATCCCGTTTATTATCGGCGATCTGCTGTTTGTCTGCGGATTCTTCGCGATGCGGATGGATCATCTTCGCAAACACCTGATGCACGCCGCAGCGATGCTGGCGCTGATCGCGGTGCTGCTGGCGATTGTCCCGATCGCGATGCGGGGCAGCCAGATGAGCCCGCTGTCGTGGATCACCATCGGCGGGATGCTGGTCACCGGGCTGGTGCTGGAGATTCTGTTTGTCCGCAGCTTTATCGCCGCCCGCAAGGCACGGGTCAGCGGATCGACAATGTGAACCGCGTCGGAACATTCGCGACGGTCTTGGGCAATGTAAACCCGATGCGATACAGCGGCTCCGCGTAGTCGCGCAGCCCATGGGCTTTGGGATCGATTGCTTCGATCGTCAGGTCCACGCCCGAATCAAACGATAGCGTGACCGGCCCGCAGGTGACGGTGTTGTCGCGGCGTTCGGGTTTGAGGACCGACCAGACGACGTTTTCGATTGTGACCGGTTCGCTGGTGACAAACTCATCGACGAACTCGCCGGTTTGATTCTTAACCGATAGCGCCCGCGTCCACTTCGTCAGCTTCGCCTCCGGCGGATAGGCACTGGTCATGTCAAATGCACACTGACGCGAATCCAGATCGACCGAAAGGGTCTTTGCCTGGGCTTGTTTGCCGGGAATCTGCGCTAGGCCGTTGATAATCGGGCAGCAATGGCCTCGGCTGGAGGCACTGAGGTATTCATACCGGCCGGGCCCGAAGAAATCGGCGGTGTAGTGCGGGGCACCGAGGTCGGGGATGATCAGCTTGTGGTCGTGCCAGAGGCAGAAGTGGCCGATATCGTTGTGGTTGTGGGCTTCGGCGTTGTTTCCACCGGCGAAGTAGATCAATAGCGATCCGTCCTGAAAGATAGCGCCCTGCTGATCGGGTATGAACCGCGAGGCCGGCGGGGTGGGCAAGGTGGAGGGGACGCCGTCCAGCGACAGCAGCGCGTCAACGGTTCGGAGAACGACACACGGATCGCGAAGTCCCAGCGCGCCTATTTTTGTCCCACTCGCCCAGTTGAGTATCCATTGCGACCCCGTCGCGCCCGCCAGCCACACCGAGGCGTATAGTGGCGCACCGCCTTTGAGTGAGGCATCGTTACCACTGAAGAAGAAGTTGTCGAACAGATGAACTTGCCGCGGGTAGTCGGCGACGACCTTCAAGCGTTCAAGATCGACGGTTTGTCGAAACTCATCTTCGCTGAGACGTGACCAGCCGATGCAGGCAAAGCCGACGCCGTAGTTCCAGTAGCCGACGCCTTCATCGCATTCCCCGGCGGGGGTAAAGCCGTTTTTGAGGAAGTAATTGAGGAAATCGAGGGCTTTTTTGCGGGCCAACGGTCGAGGCTGACCGATCGCCGCCAGCGACTCACAGGCCGCCAAAATCGTGCCGGCGCACACGCCGGTCCAGTTGTTGACGTGAGCGGCTTTTGGGTCGTACCACCACGCGTGGGTGCCGGTGACAAAGGGGGTGAGCACGCGGCGGTCGATTTCTTCGATGATGCTGTTGGCAAGGGTCTGGGATTGGTTGTCGATCCACGGCTTAAGGGCTTCGAGCGTCTCTGCCAGCACAGCCGCCATCTCACACGCCGCCAGATCGAGTTGCGGGGCGCTTAATAGCGGTAGATCGTTTTTGGGCAAGTGGGCGGAAACGACCCACGTCGGTGCGGTGAGAAACGACCAGAGGGTATTGAGGAGTCGATCATCGACGCCGGTGTCGGTTGCGCCGTCGAGACAGCGTTGGACGACCTGATTGGCCAGCACGCGGCGGGTGTCGCGCCAGTAATGATCGAGAATGGCTCGATCGTTGGAGCGTTTGGCGGCAAGGAAATCCGTCGCCGTGGGATGAGCGGGCTTGTCGGGCAGGGGGGGCGTGGCATCATCGAGGTCCGCGAGCATCTGACTGACTTTCGGATGCTTCGCTGCCGCCTGCCAGTAGGTGCGGTCGGTAATCGGGTGGATGCGAAACGGGACGTACGCGGGCGCGGATTTGGTTGGGTTCATGTTTGTGTTGACATCTTCGCAAAGCGGCCGGTTTTGGCAAGCCGGGTCAGTCCGGTGCGTAGAACGGGTCGGCGGGGATGTCGAGCTGTCGCACGCGACTGGCGATCTGGTCGATACGCGCCCGATCCAGCGGAAGGGCGTCTGCGTCGGCGGT
>JBGSMH010000111.1:0-2867 GCA_041740275.1 Phycisphaerae bacterium | reverse complement strand
CAGACCCAGACCTCGGTCATCCCCCCGCCACTTGCAGGATCGGGAACTGCCGATCCGATGCCTACGCTGGTCTACGGACCACACAATCCCAGCGGCACAATTCGCGATCTGTTCATGCCACTGGATTCGTTTGATCTGTCGGGATTGATGCTGACGGTCGAGAAGGATGTGGTTATCCCTGGCTTTATCGACTACAAAGCCTGGCATTACAGCCGCAAAACGCCGACGCTGGTGGAGTTCGATTCTGATGGAAATGGAAGTCTGGATAAAGCGTACTGGCAAGGCGACTGGCAATTCGTCTATCCGGGTCGCTACGACGCGAGCAAATCTGAGGCGTTGAGCGATCCGATTCGCTATTCGTATCACGCGCGTCAGCAGGGCACCAACCAGACCGCTGCATTCTTACCCCCGCCGCTGGGTCCGGAATCGGACCCTTGGGACACCACCAACACAATCACGCCCGGCACTGCACCCGCACCCGCGCCGTCGTTTGGGATCGCTGCCGGTCCGTTGGCGCAGGACAAGGTCTTCACCATCCAGCTTTTCAGCAAGGATTGGCCGGGACCGAATGTGCCTGCTGGGGCGACCAATAACATCTATCCCTTCGGCCAGTTCGCTCGGCTGGGCGATCTGCTGAAGGTTCCCTTCATCGGGGCGTACACGATCATCAGTGCCACCGAGACCGACCCGCTTCGCGTCGTGGAGGTCAACGCCGTGACCATGGACGCGATGATGGCGGAGGATACGGACATTCGAACCGACCCCCAATTGAGCGATAACGGATGGGATTCTCGTGAACAGATTGGTCGATTCGCGCCGCTACGGGCGATGACTGTCGCCGGGGCGACGTATGAAGGCACGCCCGAATCCGATCCCAACATCGGATCGTACAGCGACTTCGCAACCGCCGCCGCAGACGGGAGCAATCCTCTTTACCGTTATGCGTTTGGTCGCAAGCTGTTTGACTATTTCACGATCCAAGCCCCGCACGATGACGGCATGCCCAACGCATTGCCCGCCAACTACGCTTTCTGGAATCTCAACACCAGGACCGCGATCACCGCTGCCGATGCGGTTTCCAATTCCGGCCTCACCGCCAACGACGTCACAGAGCGCGTTGAGCCGCTCAAAGGGCTGATCAACATCAATACCGCGCCATACAAGGTGCTGGCGATGATCCCGTGGGTGCAAAGTCGCGATGAGTTAACTTTCGACCCGAACGTCGGAACGGGTCTGGCAACCGGATCGAACAATATCAACGATAACGAGGATTTCGCACGCGCGTTTGCTGGCTGGCGCGATGGAAATCCGGGCACCGGCGCTGCCCCGAACGGACCGATCAACAGTCTGATGGACCTATACAAATGTCCGGCGTTCATCCAACTGCAATCCACCGCGTTGATGGGTGAGCCGCTTGCGACATCTCCCACGTTGCGGGACCGTGAACCGGACGACCGTGAAGGCGATGTTTCTCCGTTCAATCCCACGATCACGAGGGGCAACATGCCCGCGACAGACGGGATTCGATATGACTTTGAAGAACAGTACCTGGGCGTCAATCGGGTCAGCAATTTGCTGACCACCCGCTCGGATACCTATACGGTTTACATCCTGTTGGAAGGCTACCGCAACGCCGGTACTGCAACGCCCGAACTGGTCGTCGCCCGCCGGGCGGCGATGATTGTGGATCGAAGTCGCTACATCCCGACCAACACCACGGTCTCAGCAACACGGGTGCCGACGAATTAGGAATCGAAGTGAAAATCAAATGAGATGAGCGACGAGTGACCGGGCACACTCGTCGCTCGTTTGTTTTTTATTCGTTGTGGACGCGGGTTACGCCAGCGACAGCAGGACTTCGCAACCTTTGACCAACTTCTCATCGGTCGTCGCGTAGCTGATCCGGAAGTGGGTGTCGCGCTCGGAGAAGACGTTGCCGGGGATGATCAGCACATTGTTGGCGATCGCTTTTTCGACAAACGCGGTCGCACCGATGCCGCCGGGGGCTTTGGGGAAAATGTAAAACGCCCCGCCGGGCTTTTCGATCTCGAACTTGCGGCTCAACACCGAAAAAACGATATCCCGCTTGCGGCGGTAATCGTTCACGTGCCCTGACATGTCCACATCCATCGACGCCAATGCCGCCTCCTGAAAAGGCGACGGCGCGCACACAAACGTGTACTGCTGCAGCTTGGTCATCTGCGCCACCACCTCCGCCGGTCCAAACGCATATCCGACGCGCCAGCCGGTCATCGCATGACTCTTGGAGAACCCGCGAACGACCAGCGTGTTCTCATACAGACTGAGCGGGGAGTATAGCGATTTGCCACGCGCGACATCGTACAGAAACGGCTCGTAGATCTCATCAGACAGGATCAACAGATCATGCTTGCGGGCCAGTTCGACCGCATCGCGGATCTCCGACTCGCTCATCACCACCCCGGTGGGGTTGGATGGTGAATTGAGGATCAGCATCTTGCTTCTGGGCGTGATGGCGGCCTCGACGCGGTCGGCGCGGAACCGGAAATCAGGATAGCTGTCAACGATCACCGATTTGCCACCCGCCATCGTCAGCAGGTGCTTGTACATCACAAAATAGGGATCGAGAAAGATCGCCTCGTCGCCCGGATCGATGATCGCCAGGATCGCCAATAGCAGCGCACCGGATACGCCGGAGGTGATCAGCACGTCGCCGACGTCTTTGCCGAACTCTGTTGAAAGATCGCGACGCAATCGGTCGCGAAGTGGAGCGATGCCCTGGGTTTGCGTGTAGCGATTGTGCCCGGCGTTGATCGCGTCGATCGCCGCCCGTTTGCCGACTTCCGGGACATCAAAATCGGGCAGGCCGATCGAGAGGTTGATCGGAT
>JBGSMH010000110.1:0-8688 GCA_041740275.1 Phycisphaerae bacterium | reverse complement strand
GCAAATCCACGCTGCTGAAGATTCTTGCCGGCGTCGACAAGACCTTTGAGGGTCAGATCGTCCGACAGCCCGGCTACACTGTCGGCTTCCTCGAACAAGAGCCGCACCTGGATGCTGGCAAGACCGTCCGCCAGATCGTCGAACAGGGCGCGCAATCCACGCTCGATCTGCTCAATGAATACCACGTCATCAGCGACAAGTTCGCCGAGCCGATGGATGACAAGCAGATGCAGAAGCTGCTGGATAAGCAGGGAGAGATTCAGGAGAAGATCGATCGGCTCGACGCGTGGAATCTCGATCAACAACTCGAGATGGCGATGGACGCGCTACGTTGCCCACCGGCCGACACCGTCGTTGATCACCTTTCGGGTGGTGAGAAGCGTCGCGTCGCGCTCTGTCGGCTGTTGTTACAGAAGCCCGACATCCTCATTCTCGACGAACCGACCAACCATCTGGATGCCGAGAGCGTGATGTGGCTGGAGCATCACTTGCAGCGTTACGAAGGCACGGTCATCGCGGTTACGCACGATCGGTATTTTCTGGACAATGTCGCCGGTTGGATTCTGGAACTCGATCGTGGCCGCGGGATTCCGTGGAAGGGCAACTATTCGTCGTGGCTTGAACAGAAGCAACGCCGGTTGCAGTTGGAGGAAAAAGAGGATGAGGCGCATCAGAAGATGCTCGAGCACGAGTTGGAATGGGTGCGAAAAAGCCCCAGTGCGCGTCAGGCCAAGAGCAAGGCACGACTCGCCAACTACGAGCGCCTCGCTGCCGAGCAGGAACGCGCCAAGGAAATCGAACTCGACATCTACATTCCCCCCGGCCCGCGGCTGGGGCAGAAGGTGGTCGAGCTGAAAAACGTCACCAAGGCGTTCGGCGACAACCTGCTGCTGGATAACGTCAGCTTCGTCATCCCGCCCAACGCGATCGTCGGCATCATCGGGCCCAACGGCGCGGGTAAGACAACGCTGTTCAAAATGATCACCGGTGTCGACAAACCCGATTCCGGCCAGGTCATTCTCGGCGAGACGACCAAGCTGGCGTATCTGGATCAATCGCGCGATTCACTGGTCGCCGATGAAAGCGTCTACAACGCCATCACCGGCGGTGCCGAGTGGATGGAACTCGGCCAGCTCAAAATCCACGGGCGCGGATACGTCAAACGCTTCGGCTTTGTCGGCAGCGAGCAATCCAAAGCCGTCGGCGTCCTCTCCGGCGGCGAGCGAAATCGCGTCCACCTGGCCCGCATGCTCACCCGCGGCGCCAACGTCATCATGCTTGACGAACCGACCAACGATCTGGACGTCAACACCATCCGCGCACTGGAAGAAGCGATCGAAAACTTCGCCGGGTGCGTACTGGTCATCAGCCACGATCGCTGGTTCCTCGACCGCATGGCCACCCACATTCTCGCCTTCGAAGGCGACAGCCAGATCGTCTTCCACGAGGGCAACTTCCAGGACTACGAGGACAACAAACACAAGCGCCTCGGCACGTCCGCCGACACCCCGCACCGGATCAAGTATCGGAAGCTGACGAAGTAGTCGCGACCGTTCCTCCATGGTGTCGTGTTGAGCGTACTCGTGAAACATCTACTGGCCATCGTATGCCGAGTAGATTCCTCGCGAGTACGCTCGGAATCACAGGCAAGTGCGAATCGCGTCGCTGCCAAATTGCGCTAACCGTCGACTTTTTCGATCGAAGTCTCCCAACCATCGTAATCACCGCCCACATCTCGTGCCAAACGGAACAGTTCAAGCGTGGCCGCGTTGATCGAATCCCAGTCAACGTGATCGACTCGCTCAAGGGTCACTCCATAGGGATTTTCTGCTTCGGATTTGTCGTCCTCGGACTGATCCGTGACCTTGTAGCCGACAGTCACTGCTTTGGCGATGAACTTGCTCCGGTCCTGCGTTGACGCGAAGTATGCCCAATGGCTTACAGGACGAGGCCTTTTCAACGAATCACCGTGCTTTTTAATCGCCTCAATTACATGGCCGTTCTTGATCCGCTGATGGTCCTCTGGTGAAGGATAAAGGACGTTCAGATAATGAGACCAATCAGGGTCTTCCTGAGTTCCCACATCAAACTCATAGTGTGCGAAGCGCTTTCGAGTGCTGGCAACGGCTTGCTCGAAGCGTTGGGGCTGCGGCCCATAGAAATAGAACTCCCTGCGACCCGCAGTCGTAATGCGCCCGACCAACTCGGCCCCGGTTGTCTCCTTAACCTCTTCTGCTAACGCATCTTCAATATCGCCAAGGATCGGTGCTTCCTCTGAACTTGAAAGACCATCGTCGCGCGGCTGGCGAAAATAGACCCATGTCCACAGCAGCCAAGGCCGACCAGCGTCCGGCACTGAGTTGCGAATGCCAAGATCAACGAATATCGACGCGAGAACGTCGTTCACCCGGGCAAAGTAGAAGTCCCAATTGTTGGACATGGAGCGCTCCCTGCAAAAACGGCCAATCTTTTACTCTGTAATCAGCCCGCCTCGATCAATTCTTCCGCGCCAGCAATAGCCGCTCGGCTAGGTCTGTCACCACCCACTCTTCGGCGATCTTCCCTTCCCGAAACTCACTGACGACCATGTCTGTCCACACGATGGCCTTGCCGCTGGCGGGAAAGCCTTTTAATGGGCCGGTATGCTTGCCCTTCATCGTGCGTTGCCACGCGACACGGGCGTTGCCATCGACAAGCACTTTTACTTCCACCTCGATATCCGAGAAAGCGTTTAATATCGTGCGAACAACCTGGCGGATCGATTTGTGGCCGGTGATCTTGCCGTCGGTGAAATGGGCGGTGTAGTCGCTCGTGAAGTAGCGATCGATCGCATCCAACTTCGCCTCGCAGAACAGCGCCTGGTTGACCGCCTGAAGGATGTCGGTTGAGTTTGCCATATGGCGGTGCTCCTTGCTGTTTACCGTAATAATGCTGTGCAATGATTCAATCCGTTGGAAGTGCGACTGCTGGCAGCTCCATGGTGCCGTACCATGCACTTTTGCTGACGAACGGTATCTCAATTTTGCACGTCAAGAAATAGGTCTTTTCACTGCTGTCGAACAGCCAGGCGCTGCCCGGAGCCAGCGTCAGATAGCCCTGTTGACTGTCCGGGATATTCTCCTCGGTTTGAGATAGCGGCAGGCGAACACTGCCCTGAGACTTCACAAACACCTTTTGCTCCATCGGCTCTTTCGCGCGTCCAACGGCCAGCGATGTCGGATCAACTACTTTGCCGCCTTCGTCCCTGATGATCCAGGTGATTGTTGCATTGCTTAAGTCAAAGAGGACATCGTTCTCGCCCCCGGTCACATTGTTTAGATCCAGAAAGATATTGATCACCGGACGCTTCCCCTGCATATCGCGGTACGCAACCAATCGTCCACGGTACGCGGCAACAGATTCGCACCATGCACCGCGAGAGTCGCCATGTGCGACGCGTACTGCTGCTTCTACCTCTGCCAAGCGATTCGGATCGGGTGGCATGACTGCCAACCACTGGTCCGCAAGTTCATACTCCACCTTCCAGTAATCGGGTCCCCTGGCTATATGCGAGCGTAGAAAGATGATGTATCGCTTCCCCTTCTCAAACTTCGGCGGTTCAAGCGTCATGGATTGCATATCAGTCCACAACAAATGGTAGTAAAGGTCCAGTGTCTCTCCGACAGCAGGACGACCCATGAGCACGTCGACCACCTTTAGTTTTACGGTGTCCCGAGCTCCCTCAATGGCTTTGCGCGGGTTTGTTTCCAAGACGTCGGCAACAACGACGTCCGTTGATCCCGCCGCCAAGCCGAGAACGCCGGCACCGATCGGATGGGAGTACGGGGTGAGCCTCTTCGATTTTGCCGCCGGTTGTGTGGCCGGTGCGCTATCCGCATCCGCTCCATCCGTCTTCGCAGGCGAGAGCAAAAACAGAACGGCGTAGCAGACGATCAAAAGCCCTGAACGACTGATGGTCACCATGTTGACTCCTGAAGTGGCAAGGATGGAGGCAGCTATCATTATAAACTGCACCAACCCCTCGCGGAGAACGTCCCCGACGGGGATGGACCGAACGCAAACGAGTTTCATCGGATAAATGACGGAAGTCAAGAAACGTCGAACGGACTCGCAAACGCGCAACAGGCAAAATGCGGAAAAAAGAAAATATGGACCCGATTTATGGGCAAATCTGAACGCGCGTTGCGCATTTAACTGCTCTGGCGCGCAACAGGGGTGGAAGTGTGGGGGGATGGTGTGTCGAGACTCGGATGTCGTGAACGGGTGATCGAAGGAAAGAATCGAGGTGTTAAAATGGATAGTTTACAGCACCAAGGCGCATTATTCCGATTCGTTGTAAGCTCATATTCTGCAATAGCTTACAACGCTTTTTTGACAGAAAGCGTTTTATTTTTTTGTGTGGTGCTACGACGTTGAACGAGGCGTTTTCACGGAACTCAAAAAGCGATGGATAGGCGAATGACGTTTTTCCTTGCTGCCATTGCGCGGTTTTGATTCCCATCGCGTCAGTCGTAAATTGAGGACCCTATGCCCCTGCCCAACCTTCGCGTCAGCGTCGATCATCGCTCTCTCCAAACCGACACCGGCCAGCCATTTTTCTACCTGGGCGATACCGTCTGGTGTCTGTTTCAGCGGGCGACGTTTGATGAATCGCTGTTCTATCTTCACACGCGTGCCCATCAGGGCTTTAATGTGTATCAGGCGGTCGCGCTGTCGGAGCCCGATGGCTTGCGCACGCCGAACCGTTACGGACATGTACCGTTCGAGGATCTGGACCCAGCGAAACCGGTGGAGGCGTATTGGTCGCATATCGATCGCGTCATTGATTGTGCCGCCGGTGCAGGGCTGTATACCGCGCTGCTCCCGACCTGGGGCGACAAGTTCAACAAAAAATGGGGCATCGGCCCGGAGGTCTTCACCGTCGCCAACGCCGGCGCCTATGGCGAATGGATCGCGAAGCGTTATCAGCATCGGCCGATCATCTGGGTGATGGGCGGGGATCGGCCTTTGGAAACCGACGCCCATCTGCAAATCGTTCGCGCGATGGCGCTGGGGATTCGCTCGGTGGTCGGTCATTCGCAACTGATGACGTTCCACCCGCCGGGCGGGACAAGCAGTTCCAAGTGGGTGCAGGACGAGCCGTGGCTGGATTTTAACATGATCCAATCGGGACACACCGGCGTTGACAGTCCGAACTGGTCGATGATCGAATCCGACCGTGATCTTGAGCCGATCCGACCCACTTTGGATGGCGAGCCGAACTACGAGAATCACCCGATCATGCGCACCGTTGATGGCAAGTGGCAACCGAGCGGCGGGTGGTTTGGCGACCACGATGTCCGCAAAACGTTCTGGCGATCCGTCCTCGCAGGGGCGTGCGGTTACACCTATGGGTGCCATGACATTTGGCAGTTGTATGATGCGCAACGACCCGATTTGCCCGTGAACTTCGCACGAACGCTTTGGCGTGAATCGCTCTCCCTGCCGGGTGCGACGCAGCTAAACGCCGCCAGGCGAATGGTCGAGTCGCTCATGCCGATGGAACCGCTCCCGGGCGTTGTCACTCCCGTCGGGCACATCGACTACCGCGCCGCACACCCGGTGGCGGCAGCGGGATCGGACGGACGCACCGCGTTGATCTATCTGCCCAGACCCGGCAAATATTGGATCGACCTTAAGTTTCGATTGGCCGTCACGCAGATCAGCGCGATCGTCCCATCAACCCTGCGGGAGGCCGACGCGGATGAGTTGATCAATCTCAAACCCGACGCCGACGGAACGATCACCGTCACCTTTGCCGGGCGCGCGACAAACGATCTGTTGATTCGGATTGAATAAACTTGCCACGCCCAGCCTGCTCGACGACACTCTGCCGCACGCATGGATACCGCCCTTCGCAACCGTCTTACCTTCGGGCCGCTAATGCTGGCGGGCCTGTTCGGATTGTTGTGGCTCGATCACGCGATCCAGCAGTGGACGTTGCCTTATGTCGTCGTCAGCGGAAAACAGGTTGGCATTGGCGGGGTCGGATTGCTGGTGCTGCTGCTGGGGGTTTTGCCGTTGGCAACCATCGAGCTGGCGCACCTGTTCGCGGCAGAAAAAGTCAAACCGTATCGCGTCATCAGCAGCGTCGGATCGGCGATGTTGATCCTTCACGCATTCGGAACGCAGTTCGCAGAGTTTCGACCCTACGCGACCAGTTCGTTGGCGTTCATCATCGTCTTTGTGATGCTGCTGGCGGCGTTCGTTCGGGCGGTCGACAAGCAAACCCAGGAAGCCATCCACCACATGGCCGGGACGACGCTGGCGACGCTCTATCTCGGCGGGCTGGCGTGGTTTCTGATGGCGCTCCGCGTCAAGACCGCAGTCGCACCCGACGGCTTGATCAAGTTTCATGGCACGACCATGACCGTGCTGATGATCCTGCTGGTCGTAAAGTTTACCGATATCGGTGCATTCTTCGGCGGTAAGGCGCTGGGGCGTCGAAAACTGATCCTGTGGCTGAGCCCCGGCAAGACCTTGGAAGGCCTGGTCTGCGGGCTGATCACCGCCGGGATCGTCGGCTCGGTCTGTGCGGCATGGCTGAACCAACTGGTCTTCTGGAAAGGCTTTCTCTTCGGCGTCGTCATCGGCGGGGTCGGACAGGTCGGCGACCTGCTCGAATCGATGATGAAACGCGATGCCGAGGTCAAAGATTCCGGCAAGCTGATCCCCGGTTTCGGCGGCGTGCTCGACGTCATCGACTCCCCCCTGCTCGCCGCACCGTTTGCGTACCTGATCTTCAGTATGGGGTGATTGATCGCCGACAAAATGGGGCTTTATGCTATAATCCAACCCATGAGCGCGATACCCATTCAACACCCTTTTCACAGTGTCGAGGAGTACTACCGCCTCGAAGATCTCGCCGAAGCCCGCAGTGAATATCACGACGGACAGATTCTGGCGATGGCTGGCGGATCGATGTCGCATTCGCAGATTTGCATCAATCTCGGACGAGAGTTGAGCACGCGTCTGAAGGGAAAGCCCTGTCAGGCATTCGACGCCAACCTCCGCACACGAATTGAATCATCGAACCGAAACGTCTACCCCGATCTATCCATCGTCTGCGGACCTGTCGAGCGCGACTCGCGCGACCCTTCCAACGGCACGATCACCAACCCGCGCGTCGTCATCGAAGTGATCTCGCCCAGTACCGAGCGATACGACCGCACGGAAAAACGAGATCACTATCTCAAACTCCCCTCGCTGCAGGCGCATGTTCTGGTCGATCAAGACCGCCCGCGCGTCGAGATTCTCACGCGTACCACAGATGGGCGTTGGGAAATGCGATTCGCGACAGGGCTTGAGGCAACGCTTAAAATCGACGCGATCAGCGTCGAAATCCCGCTCAAGGAAATCTACGACCGCGTCGAGTTCCCCCCGGCGCAACCGCCGATCGGGGCAAGCATCACATGAGCATTACGTCTCGCTGATTGCCCACGCCCAGTCAGACGGAATACCTTCGGAGAACGGCCAGAAATCGCCGAGTTCCTTCATCGCTTTGTTCAGATTTCGCCGGTACCGGTACTTGCTCAGAAGCCCGCCTGCGAGCGGCGCGGGGACCGGAAATGCGTCTCGGCAACACGCTTCGACCGCGCGCAGCTCCGAGATCTCTGCAATACGCGAAAGGAGGTCTTTCGGCCCCCATGGAAACAAATATCCCTGTCCACCAAACCCGACGCCGATCCAGCCGACATGCACGCGCTCGGTGCCCAAACTTGATGCAGTTAAGACATCTACTCGGACGGAAACGTCAGCGAGCAGCAGATTCGGACTTCCATCATCGCGCACAACGTGTAACCGTTCGCCGATTGCAGGTGCGAGCGAACAGAAATCAAACCCTACATACGCTCTATAAATGGTCCGCTCGTTATTTAGCAACTGATCCCTGGCAGACTTCACTTCGGACGCGTCCTTTACGTTGATGTCCCAGTCATACTCACCGATTTTGAACACGCCTGTCAGTACTTCTGTGTCATTTGAAGTGTCGCGATAGTCAGCGTCGATTCGCTTGCCGAACTTGACTTGGAAAGTGTGGATGGCCGGATCGTGTACAATTCCCGTTTGCGCTACGCGTTCGACAAAACGCAAAAGTGCGCCCACGGTCAACCTCGGAGGTGGACCGGGACGCACAAGTTTCACGTTCGTCCAGAAACTCATGTCAGGCCTTACGCCTTCGGCGGTTCCTTGGCGTTCAGCCAGGTCATCATCTTGCGTAGACGGCGACCCGTCACTTCGACGGGGTGGTTGTTGTCGGCCTCGTAGAGGCGCTTGAAGTTCTTCATCCCGCCTTCGTATTCGGCGCGCCAATTCTTGGCGAACGTGCCGTTCTGGATCTCGGTCAGGACCTTCTTCATCTCGGCCTTGGTCTGATCGGTTACGATGCGCGGGCCGGTGACCAGATCGCCCCACTCGGCGGTGTTGCTGATGCTGTAACGCATGTAATCCAGGCCGCCGGCGTAGATCAGATCGACGATCAGCTTGACCTCATGCACGCACTCAAAATACGCCATCTCCGGCGGATAGCCGGCTTCGGTCAGCGTCTCAAATCCGGCCTTGATCAGCGCCGAAAGCCCGCCGCACAGCACGACCTGCTCGCCAAACAAGTCCGTCTCACACTCATCTTTGAACGTAGTCTCGATGATGCCC
>JBGSMH010000109.1:0-4004 GCA_041740275.1 Phycisphaerae bacterium | reverse complement strand
TGGGCTGCCCATCCGTGCTGTCCCGAATTTCGGTGATATGCGGTTTATTCGATAGGTATTCAGATAACGGCGAAGTCGCGAAGGGCGCGAAGAAGAACGCGAAGGGCATCGCCTGGGATTTCACAGTGCGATTCCACGCCAAACTCCAAACTTCAAACTGCCCCCCACCAACTTTCAATTCTTCCAGAACCATTCGAGATCAGCGTCTGCCTCGGCTACCATGCTCGCAATGGAACCGATTGTAGTGAATGATCCGATGCTTCGACCGATCGCCGGCAAGGTGATGGGTGGGGAGTGGTTGAGTGAAGCCGATGGGGTGGTGCTCTATGCCAGCCGTGATTTGCACGGGATCGGGCGGCTTGCCAATGCGATGTGTGAAGACCTGCATGGCGATGTCGTCTATTACAATCGGAATCGTCACATCAACTACACCAACCTCTGCGCCCTCTCCTGCAAGTTTTGCAGTTTCTATCGCAAGAAAGGTGAGGCCGGCGCGTATGAGATGAGCGTGGACGAAGTCGTCGCCGCCGCCCGCAAGGCTGCGGATGCGGGCGCGACCGAAGTGCATATCGTGGGTGGGTTGCACCCGTGGTTGAAGTTTGACTACTACACCGACATGCTCAGAGGCATCCGCGCCGAATGTCCGTCGCTGCACATCAAGGCTTTTACCGCGATCGAGATCGTGCATCTGTCGCGCATCGCACGATTGAGCATTGAAGAGGTCTTGACCGCCCTGCGCGACGCCGGACTCGGCTCCCTCCCCGGCGGCGGCGCGGAGATCTTCGACGACCGCGTTCACGATGAAGTTTTCAAGGGAAAAGTGCGCGAGGACAAGTGGTTTGAAGTCCACCGCACCGCCCATCGCCTGGGCATCTTCACCAACGCCACCATGCTGTACGGGCACGTCGAAACCGTCGCCGAGCGCGTGCGGCACCTGATCAAGTTGCGACAGCTACAGGCCGAATCTATCGGGCTGGGCGAGAGCCAAAACGCGTCTTCCCCAAGCCCCGCCTACTTCAACTGCATCATCCCCCTCTCCTTCATCCCCGAGGACAGCGAATTAGGCCATCTTCCCGGACCGACTGGTTTGACTGATCTGAAAACCCTGGCGATCGCCCGGCTGATGGTTCCCAACATCGCCAACATCAAGGCGTTCTGGATTATGCAGTCGATCCACTTGTCTCAGATCGCGTTGCACTGGGGATGTAATGATCTGGACGGCACGGTCGTCTGGTACGACATCACCAAGCGCGAAGGCGAGCGCGGCACGACACATCAGGAGTTGCATGTGAGTGACATCCAGCGACTAATCCGCGAGGCCGGTCGCACGCCGGTGGAACGCGACACACTGTATCGGCCCGTAAAACGCGAACCCGCGATGGTTTAGCCGCGCCTATGATGTAATCCGAGGCGACGCCCATGAAGTATTTTTACGGCGAATATGATGGCCAGGAGTTTCCGACACAGGACCAACTCTTTGGCTTTGATCAATTGATGCAGTTTCTGCTGCGCTACGGCGAAGATGCGCTCAAAGCCATGCAGCAGATGATGGAGAATCCGCCCGAGGACGGGCAGGAGACGTCGGATCTGCTGGAGCAGATGCTCAAGGACGGGATGCTGGACAAGGATTCCAAGGGCCGATTAAAGATTACGCCCAAGACGCTTGGCCGGATGCAGTCCAAGGCGTTGATGGAAGTTTTTAAGAACATGAAGCAAGGCCAGCGCGATGGCCATGAAAAGCAGTCATCCGGGAGCGGCGGCGAACGGCTCGACGGGACCAAAGCGTATCAATTCGGCGACCCGATTTCCGAACTCGATCTGCACGCGACCCTCCGAAATGCGATGAGCCGCAAGGGCCTGGGAAAAGAACCAAGCCCCTCAGCCTCAAGCCCCGGTCCGCAGGCCCTGATCGACTTCCGCGAACGCGATTTTGAGATCCATCTTCATGAAGGCCAGACCACCGCATCCACGGTTGTGCTGATCGATTTGTCCGGCTCGATGATGCGGTTCGGACGATTCTTGTCTGCCAAAAAGGTGGCGCTGGCGATGCTGGCGCTGGTGCGATCGCGGTTTCCGCAGGACACGATCGACTTTGTTACCTTCTATTCCGGTGCCCAAAAGATCCCCGAGATCGGCCTGCCGTTGATCATGCCCAAGCCGGTGACGATCCACGATTATCAGGTGCGACTCAAATGCCCGATCGATCAGCTCGACAAAGCCCCGCAGCATTTCACCAACCTGCACATGGGGTTGCAGATGTCACGCCGCATCCTCCGCAAGCGGCCGGGGGAAAACAAGCAGATCTTCATCATCACCGACGGCCAGCCGACGGCACATGTTGAGGGCGATTTCGTTTATCTGTTGTATCCCCCCGACCCGCGATCGACCGCCGCAACATTGAAGGAGGCACTGCTCGCCAGCCGCGACGACATCCGCCTGGCCACCTTCGCGTTGATCGAAGATTATTACGGCATGGACTGGGTCGGATTTGTCGAACAGATGACCCGCCTGACCAAAGGCGTCGCGTTCTACACCTCCTCCGGCGAACTGGCCAACTGCGTCATGGAAAGCTACCTGAGCGGCAGGAAGAAGAAGGCGTATCTGGGGGGATAGGAAGCAGTTTGGAGTTTGACTTTTGGAGTTTGGAGTTTGAAGCTTTCTTGACGACAGTTCACATAGTTCGCGGGTGCGACGTTTTGCCGCACCCTATTCTGCCCATCCGGTTTACTTGCTCACTTCAATCCCCCCTTGTAACATCCTCCCCTCTCGCTCGGTGGCGTATTTGTCCACGGCGCGGCAGGCACGGTATTGACACTCGAAAATTTAACGACTCTCAGGAGACGCTATGGCGGCCACCGGACGTATCTCGCAGGTCATCGGTTCAACGTTTGATGCTCAGTTCCCCGAAGACCAGCTCCCCCGCATTTATAACGCGGTCAAAATCTCCGTCGGAGGCATCGACCTCACCGGCGAAGTACAGCAGCACCTTGGCGGCGGACGCGTTCGCGCGGTCGCGCTCGGATCAACCGACGGCCTGCAACGTGGTGTGGAAGTGCTCGATACCGGCGCTCCGGTATCCGTCCCCGTCGGCAAGGAAACGCTCGGACGCGTTTTTAATCTGCTCGGTGAGACCATCGACAAGCGCGGCCCAGTCGCGACGACCGAACGCCGACCCATCCACCGCGAAGCCCCGGCATTTGATGAACTGACTCCCAAGGCCGAAGTCTTCGAGACTGGCATCAAGATCATCGACCTGCTCACCCCTTTTATCCGTGGCGGCAAGTCCGGGCTGTTCGGCGGTGCGGGGCTGGGCAAGACCGTCGTCATTCAGGAACTCATCGCCCGTATCGCCCAGCAGCACGGCGGGTATTCGGTGTTCGCGGGCGTCGGTGAACGCACCCGCGAAGGCACCGACCTGTGGATGGAAATGCAGGAGGCCGAGATCGGCAACACCGGCAAGCACGTGATCGATCAGACCGTCATGGTCTTCGGTCAGATGAACGAACCCCCGGGCGCACGTCTGCGTGTGGCGCTTTCGGCGCTGACGATGGCGGAATATTTCCGCGATGAAACCGGTGCCGACACATTGCTGTTTATCGATAATATTTTCCGATTTACCCAGGCCGGTGCGGAAGTGTCGGCGTTGCTGGGGCGTATGCCCAGCGCCGTCGGTTATCAGCCGACGCTAGCCACGGAAATGGGCGAGTTGCAGGAACGCATCACCAGCACCAAGAAGGGCGCGATCACGTCGGTGCAGGCGGTTTACGTCCCGGCCGACGATCCGACCGACCCGGCCCCCGCCAACGCGTTTGCCCACTTGGACGCGTTCATCTATCTGGAACGTTCGATCGCCAGCAAGGGCATTTACCCTGCCGTCGATCCGCTGGCATCGTCGTCGCGTGCTCTGGACCCGCAGATCGTCGGCGAAGAGCACTACCGCGTCGCCCGCAAGGTGCAAACCATGCTGCAGCGCTACCGCGATTTGCAGGACATTATCGCGATTC
>JBGSMH010000108.1:0-20807 GCA_041740275.1 Phycisphaerae bacterium | reverse complement strand
AGTGTGCGGTCGGCAGTGGGCAGTAGGCAGTGGTTAGAGGGAATGTCGGGATGAATCCCGACCTACATGGTCTTCTGTCTTCGCGCGCTTCGCGTCTTGGCGGTGAATGGATTATCCCCACGCGGCTACTTGAAGTCGTAGACTTGAACGCGTTGCCAGTTGGCTTTGTTGTTGGCGATGAATTGCAGGTGCAGGGGGTGGGTTTGGTAGGTGTCGTGGGCGGCTTGATCGTCGAAGGCGGTCAGCAATCCGACGGCGTAGGAGTTGTCCACCACATCACGCGGGGTCATGGCGGGCCGTCCGGCGTCGAACAGACGCACGCCGGGGATTTGCGACAACAGCGCTCGACAATCCGCCAGCGTCTGATCGGCTGCATTGGCGGGAGCGTCGGGCTTGATCCAGAAGAAAACACAGTGAACGAACATGGGCAAAACTCCAGAGTAAGACACGAGAACGACCGGGTGACTAACATCGCCACAGCGTGTGCATCAGCCGCATAAGCCTCAGGCGAAATTGCAGACGCTTGAGCACGCGATCGCGCGGGCAGAGGATCAGGGCATCGGCGAGTTCTTCGCGGGCGTATTCCAGTTCACCGGCCTGCATGTACGCCAACGCCAGATTGTGTCGCACCGCGATGTTGGCAGGATCGAGTTCCAGTGCGTAAAGGGATGCGGAGATGCCCCGATCGTAGCGGCCTCGGGCGCACTCGGCGATCGCCAGATTTTGCCACGCCTTGACGTTGGCAGGCTCGGACTGGGTGAGTCGGCGCAGGCTGGCGACGGCCAATCGAACCTCGCCGACATCGAGCAGCATGTTGGATAGATCGAGCAGGATTTGCCCCGATGCCGGGCGGAGCATCAACTCGGCACGCAGGTACGCCTTGGCGGCGAGAATATCGTTGTTCTGAACCGATAGCCTGGCCAGCAGGAGATTGGCCCCGCCGAAGGTGGGATCCAGTTGCAGCGCGGTGCGCAACGCGAGCGTGGCGCTGGGCGAATTGCGACGGGCCAATTCAAACTTACCCCGGATGAAGCAGACGGCGGCGCTGGGGCTGGAGATCTTTTCGGCATGGGCGAGTCGTTGCGACGCTTCGTCGAGTCGGCCCATGTCGATCAGCAGCGACGCCAGATCGAGCAGCGTCGGCACATCATCGGGGGACATCCGCAGACCTTCGACGTAATGTCGACGGGCTTGTTCAACAAGGCCGCGTCGGGCGAGGGCTTCGGCGATGCGAGCGCGGACGTGGACATCATCGCCGGACAGATCGATCGTGCGTTGCCAGCAGAAGACGGCCCGGTCGTACAAGCCTCTGGCCGCCAGGCTGACGCCCATGTTGAAATAGCAGGTCGGGCATTGGTCGCGATACAGCCTTGCGGTGTAGAACATCTCCTCGGCGGACTGATGATCGCCTAGCTCGGCGTAGATGCGGATGCGATTGCAGTAGGAAGGCTCATACTCCGGATCGGTCTCTTCCAGCCGCTTGAAGACGGCAAGGGCGTCTTCGTACTTACCCAGTTGGTGCAACGACACGCCCATGTGGTTGAGGGCGTGAAGGTGTTCGGGATCGAGATTGAGCACTTCGCTGTAGGCGTCGATGGCATCGTCGGGACGACCGAGTTCATCGAGGGCGCGGCCGATATGGAAATGCCAGTCGGGATGGAAGGGGTTGATCGCGACAGCGGCGCGAAGTTCGTCCAACGCCTCGCCCCACCGCTGCTCAGAGAGCAGTCGTCGTGCGCGGCGGGCGCGATCCTCGGCATCGGTCCAATTCGATTGGCTCATGCGACAACACCTCAGCCTCTGCCATGTTTTACGTCGTAAGCGGGCGTTTGGGCAAGCGCAAAAGCGCCTGGACATGAACAAACACGCCGGTGTCTGGCATCCGGGGGGCGAATCCTTACAATTGCGGGCATGAGAAGGACGCTCATCGCAATCACGGCAGCAGGGATGCTTCAATCATTGGCGTTGGCACAGGAGGATCGCAAGACCTTTGAGCTGACCGACGGGCGGTTTACGGATGTCACCGCGACCAACGCCGCGACGCAACCCAAGCCGGATGCGACGCTGAAGCGGATCGAAGGCCTGATCGATCGCAAGCAGTTCGCCGCAGCAGAGAAGGATTCGCTGGCGTGGCTGTTATCGCATCGAGCGGACCCGAATTATGACCTGGGGCTGTATCTCCACGCCGTGGCGCTCAATGGCAATGGCGACCCGATCAAGGCGTTTTATTACGCCGATCAGTTGCTCGACACCTATCCGGCCAGTGCGTGGTTTCAACAGGCACTGGAACTGCAATACAACATGGGCGATTCGCTGCTGAACGGGCGGAAGCTGAGCCTGTTCGGGTTGAAGTTCTTGGAGGGCGAGAGCGAAGGCATCGAGATGATGTTTCGCATCCAGCAACGCTCGCCCGGTGCCCCGCTTGCCGAACGGGCATTGCGTCGAACGGCGGATTATTACTTCTCCAGCGGCGAGTTTGATCTGGCATCGGATGCCTACGGTGCCCATGCCAGCACTTATCCGAGAAACCCCAATCTGCCCGAGATCCTGCTTCGTCAGGCGTTCAGCAATTACGCCCAGTTTACCGGCGTTAAGTTTGATCCGACGCCGCTGGTCAACGCCCGCGCACAGATGAACGAGTTGATCGCCAAATACCCCGAGGTCGCCAAGCGGGAGAACCTGCAATCGTTCATCGATTCGATCGACAAGACACTGGCCCGCAAGCTCTGGGTGACGGCGGACTTCTACAAGCGCACGGACAAGCCCGAGGCCGCCAAATCGACGCTGCAACTGCTTGTCCGCGAATACCCCCAGACCGACGAAGCCCAGCAAGCCAAACAACGGCTCGGAGAAGGATGATGACCAGCACGCACGGCAAAACCACAGGCTTGGCAACGGGCGCAGTGCTGGCGATGCTTGCTTCATTGATGCTTTGCGGCTGCGCGGGGTATCAGCAGGCGGGTGAGGGATCGTCGAACGGGTATCAGTGGTCGTCACTTTACCGGCAGGATGTAAAAACCGTCGCGGTGCCGATCTTCACCAACATCGATTTCTCGCGTGGGGATGAACTGGCGTTGACCAAGGCGCTAGTGATGCAGATCGAACAGCGGACGCCTTACAAAGTGGTCGATCGCTCGGACGCCGATACGATTCTGGAAGGTCAGGTCACCCGCGTTCGCAAGCAGACATTGTCCAGCGATCGACAGTCAGCGTTGCCGCAGGAGCAATTGTACGCGATTCGGGTCGATTTTGTCTGGAAGGATCTGCGTACGGGCAAGGTGCTGGTCGAACGCCGTGGGTTTGAGCAAAACGCCGCCTACTACCCGACGCTGGGCGAGGGGCGTCAACAAGCCCAACTCAACACCGCCGAGCAACTGGCGATCGCGATCGTGCAGGAGTTGGAAGCCGATTGGTAGTCGAATTGATGCGAAAAGTGCTTCCCTACGTCATCGGATTGTGTATCGCCTTGTGGCTGGGCGGGTTGGTGACGCTGTTCATCGCGCTGATGTCGGTCTTTGCGTACAACCGAGGGATCGGTGCGCAGGTCGGGCCGGTGCTGTTTGGGAAGTTTGAGCCGTACCAGTTGTGCCTGGCGGGGATCGCGATCGCCGGGACGATCCTGTGGCGCGTGTATGGCTGTTCAAAGACGCGGATGATCATGATGGCGTGCCTGCTGAGCTCGGCGGCGATCGCGGTGATCAGTTTCTCATGGGTCACGCCACAGATTATCGATTTATGGCAAAACCCCACCGAAGACAGTGCCGCCCGCTTTCAGCAACTGCATATGACCAGCCGCTATCTCTATACCGGGATGGCGATCCTCGTCGCGATGGCGGGTGCGGCGCTGATCCGGTCGCTGCAAGTGGATGTCGATGGGGCGTGCAAAGTCCGACCCGATAAGCCCGAATGATCATTCGACGATCTGCAAATCCTTGACTTCCAGTTCCACCGAACGATAGCCGTTGAACTCATTGACCTGCGGCAGACACGCCAGATTGACGATCGTGCCCTCGCGCAGCTTTTCAAACAGCGATCCGGCCCCGAAGGCGATGGCTTTCATCACCGCACCGTTCTGTTTCACATACAACTGCAAATGATCCCCCGTCTTACCCACCTTGCGCGGGGCGGCAGTCAGTGAGAGATTGCGACAGAGAATCACCGGACGCGGATTACCCCGTCCAAAGGGTCCCAGCCTCGCTAGATCATGTACCAGCGCCTCGGAGATGTGCTTGAGGTCGGCGTCACAATCCAGTCGCAATTCGGGGATCATCAGTGTCGGATCGAGCGTCTCGTTGACATGGGCGACAAAGGCCTGTCGAAACGCCTCAAAGTTGGCCGGCAGGACTTTCAGCCCCGCCGCCATCTCGTGCCCGCCGTGGGATTCAAGAGTGTGGGTCACGGCCTGCAGGGCGCGGGACAGATGAAACCCATCCACACTCCTGCCGCTGCCCTGCCCGATCTCATCGCCCAGCCCCACCACGATCGTCGGCCGATGAAAACGATCGACCAATCGCGATGCGACAATGCCGATGACACCCGCGTGCCACTCGCGATCGCCAACGACAATCGCCCGCCAGCCGTTCTCGATCATCTGAAGCTGCTCGATCTGCTCGAGTGCCCGTTCCAAGATCGACCGCTCGGTGCTTTGTCGCTGGCGATTTTGAGATTCCAGATAGGTGGCGATCTCGATGGCGCGTTCTTCCGTTGCGTCGGTGAGCATTTCCACCGCCAGCCGGGCGTGTCCCATGCGACCGCAGGCGTTTAATCGCGGTGCGAGCAGGAAGCCGACGTGATAGCTGTCGATGTTCTGTCCGTCGAGCTTGGCACTGGCGATGAGTGCGCGGATGCCGGTGAGCTTGGATTTTTTGAGTCCGCCTAGTCCGAAGTGTGCGAGGATGCGATTTTCTCCCACTAACGGCACGACATCCGCGATCGTCCCCAGTGCCGCCAACGCCATCGCCTCAATCAGGAACGACTTGAGCGTTTCATTGACCCGCGACGCCCCGCTGATCGCCTGGCCGATTCCCCACGCCAGCTTGAACGCCACACCCGCGCCGCATAGGTGGGGATTGGGATAAGGGTTGTGGCAAGGCAGACGCGGGTGCACGATCGCGGTGGCGTTGGGAAGAAGCGGGATTGGGTATTCGCCTTCCGCCAAGCTCTCTTTCCACTCATGATGATCCGATATCACCAGTTCCACGCCCAGTTCGCGAGCGACATCCGCCGGTTCGATCGCGGTCACGCCGCAATCGACGGTGAGGATGAGTTTCGCCCCTTCGGCGGCGAGTTGGCGGATCGCGTCGGTATTGAGTCCGTAGCCTTCATCGACGCGATGCGGGATGTAGTAGCGAACATCCCCGCCGAGCATGCGGATGGCGTGCCAGAGGATGGCGGTGGCGGTGATGCCATCGACGTCGTAGTCGCCGTAGATGACGATGGGCTTCTTATCGCGGATGGCGCGGGCAACGCACGCGGCACCTTCAGTCAGGCCAGGAATCAGAGACGGTTCAAGCAGGCAGCGGAGATTGGGCTGGAGGAAAGATTGACAGTCGTCGGTTTCGACAAGTCCGCGATTGAGCAGCACCTGCGCCACGACCGCGCTGCATCGCAGCCGGTCAGCCAGTTCGCGTGCCCGCTCGTCGGCCGGGGCGACGTTCCATCGTCGCGGTTTCATCGTCCGTGATCTTAACATTTCTCAGCTTACCTCTGTGCTCAATGCGTCGTCACGCCATAGTCCGGCGGGAAAAGTAGAACCGGGATTTTGGTATTACGAATCAGTTCCACCGGCACATTGCCCGCCAGCAGTCTCGCGAAAACGTTCTTCCCGGTCAGACCCAGGCAAATCAGCGTCGCTTCCTGTTCTTCTGCGGTGTTCAGAATCGCCTGTGCGATATCATCAGAGAACATCAGCAGCGTCTGCACGCTCACCCCGCGTGAGACGATGCCGTCCTGGAGGGCACGAACCGCTTTTTCCCCCTCGGCCTCGTCCTGCTCGCGAGCCTGCCCACCGGATGGACGTGAAACGTGGATCACCAGCACCTCTGCCCCGAGGCGCTTGGCAAAATCCCCCACCGGGCCAATCAACCGTTCGGCGGCGAGAGCGGACGACACTGCAACCAGGATCTTATTCATGACCCCGGTATCATCGGCAAAGCACGCATCAAACGCAACGCACCGAGCCCGGATCGACCGGCAAGACTTGCGAAATCATCCCCGCCAGCCTTGCCAACGCCTTGCCGCGATGGCTGATCGCGTGCTTCTGCTCGGCGGGTAGTTCGGCGGTCGTTTTGCCCATCGCGTCGATCCAAAACAGCGGATCGTAGCCAAACCCATTTTTCCCGCGCGCTTCCCGCAGGATATGGCCTTCAACCGTGTCCCGCACCGTCAACACAACCCGCCCCTGGGCATCCGATAGCGCCAGCACGCATACAAATCGTGCGGTGCGGCGATCATCGGGTACGTCTTTGAGTTGATCGAGCAGCAGCCGATTGTTATCGGCATCGCCCGACCCGGCGTCATGCACCTTTGCCCATCTGGCCGAATACACGCCCGGCGAACCGGCAAGCGCATCGACCTCCAGCCCACTGTCATCGGCGATCGTCCAATGACCCAGCCGCTGGGCATAAGTCGATGCTTTTAGACAGGCGTTGGCACGGAAAGTGTGCCCGGTCTCTTCGACCTCCCCGGCGTCGGGATAGTGCGACAGATCGCGCCAGCTCACGCCCGATGCCCCCGAAAGCATCTCGGCAAACTCGCGGGCTTTACCCTGATTGCGTGTGGCGACAACGATGATCATGCAGAGTCTTCGGCTCGAGCGATTATTTCGACAGGACGATCAGATCCTTCACGAGACATTAGTTTCGCGGCAACCCGCGCAGCCCGCCGGTGGTGCCGGGACCCAGCGGATTGACCATGGTTGGGACGGCATCGGTGTTGACGTTTCCACTGATCAGCGAGCGGTCGGTGACTGGGATCTGCGTCAGGAACGATGGCTGCGGACGTTTAGTGACTTTGCCCGTCTTTGGGTCCGTCAATTGCACGATCTGCGCCTCAGAATTAACCGCGTAGGTGTCGTATTCTTTGAGCGTTCGGGCCAGCGTCGGGTCGAGGATCTCAACTTTGGGCTGGAAGACTTTCACGTCGTGCTTGGCCTCCAACCGTTCGGCAAATCCCTTGGGCAAGGGTGCCGGAGAGACGACCAATGCCTCGCCGCTGTTGGCTTTGGATTCGTCGCGCGATTCGGCCTGATCTGCGTCCTGTTCCCGCAGTGCCTTGCGAGGCCACGCCCCGACGCATACCTGGCTCATCGCCTCGCCGTGATAGTAATAGGCTTCGATCCCCATCGCCCGGGCCGAACGGACCGAGTCGATCGCCATCTTCTTGCGATCCGCCGGACGACCGGCCTCGTCCCGCACGTCGCTGGTGTAGGCGGCGACGACGACTGTCCAGAACTTGCGGTTCGGGTCATCGCCGGCTTTGTCCAGATTGAGTTTGGTCAAATCCCACTCCGGCGGTGCTTCGGGGTTGGCGGTGGGGATCGGGACGGTAAACACGCGACTAAACATCCGCTCGCCCAACGCGTTCTTGAACGTCTCGATCTTCGCCCGGTCATCGGCAGCGCGTTTGGCTTCGACCGGATCACGTTCGCGCTCGCGCTCCTTGTAATAGCCATAGAAAAGTACGCTCTGATCGGTGTCATGAAACACGAAGAAATCGGGGCTGCCGGTGGCGCGGATCGACTGTTCCTTGGCCAGTCTCGCCTGGCGGATATGGTCCGGTCCCTGGAAGCGGGCACATTCGTTGCTGAACCGTGCACCTTCAGGGATGACCGTAATCTGCGGCGGGGCAACCTCAGTCGCCCCATTGGCAACCTTTGGCGGGTCCTGGCGAACGATCTTCGGCTGGGTCTGTTCCTGCTTGGCGGTTGGGGTCGTGCCTGTGCTGGCACAGCCCGCGATCACGACCAGCGGAACGAGCGAAAAACGAGCGATACGGTTGATGCGGCTCATGGACATAATGATAGCACTTTTCGTCATGTATGGGATAGGTTCATCACGCCGCTTGGAACTTCAGGGGCTCGGAGGGAATACGTGATTCGTGGCTCGTGGTTCGTGAAGAACGGGATCAGTTCTTCTCTCCTGACTCCTGTCTCCTGCCTGCCCACTGCCCACCGCCCACTGCCCACTACTTTTCACTTGTTGCATTTGTTGCATCGGCTTCAGTCCATGTGAAAATCGTAACTATCGGCCGCCGCAGAACTTAAAAATTTCGGCACCTCCAAAGTGTTGCGCGCCGCGTGCAACTGTTGCATTTCCTACCTTTCCGGCCGGAGTTCAGCCTTTCTACGAAAACGCCAATGAGAGACCGCCGCGCGTGGAAACCAACGACGCATCCCCAGACGCAGCCAGAACAACGACCCGACTATATCCCCGAAACCCTCAAAAGTCGGCGGTAAAATCAGGCAAAATCGCGTATTTCTCGCAACCCCTGACACCATGCTGTCACTGTCGCATCAACGCCGCCCACTCGGCGGCGCGGTTAACTACACGACAGACCGCCCCCCCGGCGCATGCCGTGCGAATCGCGGCATGTCCACAATATGGCTCCGCGAAATCAGGCATTCATATTGAGGCCCCATCCCGCTCAGCGTTCCCCGCATCTCCGCAAAGCCAGAAATACTCCAATCCCACAAAGAACCACAACGGTGCCGTATATGGCCATGCAGCCTATGAACAACGCAGTAGCCAAGCCAACTTTGATCCCAACGACAAAGCTCCCGATAAGAGCAGTGCCCAGCACAAAAAAATAAACCAATGCCCAGCTGAGTTGCACACGCAAGTAATCCAGTAACAGTCCGACCAAGAACATGACCAGTACACCGCCGACACACTGCACATATGGAAACTCGCGTCCTGAAACACCCAAGGCGACGGGCAACCAGTGGCCAGGCAGTCCGGCCAAAAGCGCCATCATCGTCTGCTCGCTGTTCCAGGTCGCACACCACACGCCGACCATCATAGTGACCCAGAACATCGGGAGAACAAGCGAATAGCGGTACTGCAACGGGACTCCAAAAGCGGCGCAGGCCCACTTTACGGGTTCATTGGTTGTGCAAGCCTCCGGCAAGGGCGCTGGGGCTGTAGCTGCAATATCGCTTCGGTGTGGGTTGTCCATAGGACGTCTCCCGGCGGCGGACCTATTGTCGTGGCGCGGCAAATCGCCACTGTCTGATCCTTCAACGATTATATCAAGCCGTGTGGCGATGTGCTTCCTGTCGAAACACCGTTGCCCACCCGGCGGCGCGGTTGAGTTGCTCTCTGTGTGCTCTGTGTGCTCTGTGGCCAATTCCGTATTCGGCGTTTTGAATCCAATCCGCGTTCATCCGCGGTTTCAACGCATTTCTTGGCACGAAACGATGGCAACAACAGAAATATTGGCAGTCCCGGAACGTCAAAGTTGTCTGGTCCAGCGGGTCTTCTCGCAAATTTTCCCCACTGGCGATAAAACTTCGGGGCATGTCAGCTTCGTTGCTTATTGTGTTGTCTGTTGCGCTATTGGTCCGGGTCGGGCAAATGCTGCTCATCAGTGGGTCGGTCCGCAGCAAAAACGCCTCGTCGGCGGGCGTGCGGCTCCTATTGGATATGGCGATCGCGTCGCTGGGGATCTGGGCGATCGGCGGGGCATTTGTCCCCGGTGTGCGCGATGCGGTAATCACCTGGCCGCACCTGATCGGCATCGGCAACTCCAGCGGGCACGTTTTTCGCGTGCTGCCGCTGATCCTGATCGCAACCGCCGCCATCCACGGGGCGACGGCGGAGCGGATTCGCTCCGCCCCGCTGCTGATTCTGGCGGCGGGCATGGGCGTTTTTATCCCATTTTTGCTCCAGATGAGTGGCCGCGCCGGATCGCCTGATAGCGGCGTCGGCATTGCCGCAACCGCAGGCGGTGCGGCAGCGTTGGTGAGCGCGATCTTTGCCGGGGCGCGCAAGGGCAAGTTCAACCGCGATCTATCCGTCAACTTTGTGCCCGGACACAATATCGTCCTGCAACTGACCGGCGTAATGCTGCTGATCGTGGCGTACATGGTCATCGCCGCCAGCGGGGATTTGTTGAGCTACCGCTTCGGGGAGCGAACCGTCTCAACCCTGATGTGCGCGATGTCGGCGGCGCTGGTGGGTGCGTCGTTTGGAAAACTGAAGTTCGGAAAGATCGATTCGGGCCTGGCACTGGCGTCCTGCCTCGGCGGGTTGACGGCCGGGGCGGTCGGGGTCGGGCCGACATGGATCGCGGTCCCGCTCGGATGTGCGCTCGGGTTGATCGTCCCGTGGTCGATCATGACGCTGGAAATTCGCTTTCGGGTGGATGATGTGACCGGCGTGGTCGCGACCCAACTGATCAGCGGCGTGCTTGGCATGATCGTCGCATCGTCCGTCGCGTTCGTCCGCGATCCGACGGCGTGGGTGTTGATGTGGTTCGGCTTCGTCGTGATAGCGCCCGTCGTCGGTGCCGCCATTGCTGCGGGCGTGTGCCTCGCGTGTAAATCGCAGAAGCGCCTACGTCAAAGCGAGGATGCGGAGTTTGATGGATCGGACCTGTCCGAACTGGACGTCAACGCTTACCCGGACTTCCAGCAGACGATGATCAAGAGCTATCACCTGCGCGAACTGTGAATCGCCGATCCAATAGGCCAGGCTACTTCGCCGCTGACTTGGCTTTGCCGCGCGGCTTGGTGGTGCGCTTGGGCTTTTCGTCCTCTTCAGTCGCGCCGCGCGGGACCGTCAAATCCGGCACACGCCCATAGGATTCGATCGCCTTGCCGGTCATTTTGCTCGCCTGCTCATAGGACTTCTGAACGCGCTCGCGCAGTTCGGGCAGGAGCGACTCGATGTATTTGATCTGCTCTTCGGGCAGTTTCTTGACCATCTTGGTCCCGCGACATTTCGGGAAACTGCTGCAACCCAGGAACGGGCCGCGTTTGGAATTGCGCAGCAGCATCGGCGACTGACATTTATCGCACAGAATCTCCACGGTGATCGGCGGGGCCTTGGGCGGTTCGGGCTCGCCGGTCTTGCCGATGGGAATGATCATCGAACAACTCGGATTGCCCTGTTCGTCTTTTTCTGAATAGCCTGAGCAAGACAGGTATTCGCCAAATCGACCCTTGCGCTTGATCATCCCACGGCCGCAAATCGGGCACTTGAACTCTGATTCTTCTCGCAACATCGGAACGCCAAACTCATCGACGGGCTTGGTGTTGGCGCACTCGCGATCGCTGCACGCCAGGAAAAACCCGTTGGCGCTGATGCGGTAGAGCATCTGCTTGCCGCACTTGTCGCAGTCGTACGGAGAAGGCTGGCCGCCGACGTGATCGAGCAATTCCAACGCCCCGCCGACGGTTTTGTGGAACGGTGTGTAGAAATCGCGGAGCAACTGCACCCAATCAAGGTGCTGCTCTTCGATCTTGTCGAGTTTGCCTTCCATGTCGGCGGTGAAGCCGACATCGAGAATCTCCGGGAACGCCTTGATCAGCATCCCCGTCACAACCCGGCCAAGCATGGTCGGGCGCAGCCGCCGATCGATCTGGGCGACATATTTGCGATCCTGAATCGTCCCGATGATCGAGGCGTAAGTGCTAGGTCGGCCAATGCCTTTGCTTTCCAGTTCCTTGACCAGCGTCGCCTCGGTGTACCGGGGTGGCGGCTGGGTGAAGTGCTGGGTCGGCTGAATATCGACCGGAGCGACGGCAGAGCCTTCTTTCAGATCGGGCAGCAACTGATCTTCGCTGCTGATCCCGGCGACTTTCATGAATCCGTCAAACACCAGCTTACGGCCGGTGGCACGGAAGATCGCTTCGGACTTCGCCGACGAATCGCCGAAGCCTTTCACCGGCGCGGCAATATTGATTGCGGTCTGATCGAACTCGGCCGGGGGCATCTGACAGGCGAGGAAGCGGTTGTAGATCAAACGATAGAGTTTGGCTTCATCGTCCTTGAGTTTGTGAGCCGCCTCTTGCGGGGTAAACGCGGCATCGGTCGGGCGGATCGCTTCGTGGGCTTCTTGGGCGCTTTTGTTGCTGGAGGCGTAGAAATTGGGCTTGTCCGGGACGTATTTGTCGCCGAACGCCTGCTTGATATACGACCGCGCCATGGTGATGGCATCGCCGGACAGGTTGGTCGAATCGGTACGCATGTAGGTGATGTGCCCGGCCTCATAGAGGGCCTGGGCGACCTGCATGGCACGTTTGGCGCTCATGTAAAGCCGCGTGCTGGCGGCCTGCTGGAGCGTACTGGTGATGAAAGGCGGAGGCGGACGCGACGTGCTGCGCTTTTTCTCGATCGACTTGACCGCAAACGCAGGCGGCGTGCCGATCGCACCGACCAACTGCGTCACGTTCCTGGCCGGACCTTTGGCGGTTTCGTCATGCGTCGTCTGATCTTCCTGAACGACAAACCCAAGCGCCTCTGCCACCTTTCGGGCCAGGACTTTGTTATCCGGTTCAAACTTCTGCCCGGCGACTTCGACCAGATCAGCCCGGAAACAGCCCGAATCGGTCAGCCACTTGTCTTCGTCGGCCTTGACGTGTTCGCTGGAAAGCAGATCGCGCCACGATTCACCGAGCACGCCAGCTTGATCGATCTTTGCACCAAAAATCCCACCAATGCGCCAGTACTCGCTGGGGATAAAGGCTTCGATCTCCTCTTCGCGTTCGACGATCAGACGAACCGCGACCGACTGCACTCTGCCGGCGCTCAGACCCCGCGCCACTTTGCGCCACAGGATCGGAGAAATCTCATAGCCGACGATGCGATCGAGGATTCGCCGGGCCTGCTGGGCGTTGACGCGATCCATGTCGAGTTGGTGCGGATTGGCGAACGCCTTTTGGATTTCGGCTTTGGTGATGGCGTTGAAGATCACGCGTTTGACGCCGTCTTCGAGCCCGAGCGCTTCCTTAAGGTGCCACGCTATCGCCTCGCCTTCGCGGTCCAAGTCGGTTGCCAGATAGATATCGGGGGCTTGTTTGGCGAGCTTTTTCAGTTCGGCGACGATCTTTTCCTTGCCGCGCTCGCCTTTGATGATTTCGTAAGTCGGCTCAAACGTCTCCAGATCGATCGCGTTGTTGCCCCTGGGCAGATCGCGGACGTGCCCCATGGACGCTTTCACGATAAAGGCGTCGCCGAGGTATTTGTTGATCGTCTTCGCCTTGGCGGGCGATTCGACGATCACCAGTTGCTTGCCGGTCTTTTGCTTGGCCATGTGCGTGCGTCTTTCTGTGGCAAACCGATACATCTATATAAGGGCAACGACCGAGACGTCCTCGTCTATCAAAAGCTTGTGCATATCACTGCCTTTTCGACGAATCCATCCGTCCGACCCGAGCTTTAGGGGCGGGAGTTTGGGCTAATGCTACGCCGATTGTCAAGTGCCGGTTCTCGCCGGATCGAACGAAAACGCGGACAGATCGCGTTGTAACCGCATATTTGACAACATCTTACACATTTTCAAAGAAAGTCGAATCCACTGGGTCGAATGGCTGTCGTTTTGACCGATTTATGCGTCAATGAAAGAAGCGGCCTCCGTTGTCGGGAGGCCGCTTCGCACGTTCAAAATGGAGTGCATCACAGTGGACTGCACAGTGAACATCTGACTAAACCGCTGCCGGTTTGGGGGCGTGGGTCGAGGGGGTGGAAGCGGGTGCTTCTTCCTCGACTTCGGCCTCAACCAGCCGCTTGATCTTCAGATTCAAGTGCGGGTTGAACGCGGTACCGGCAGGAATCAGGTGACCGAGGATCACGTTTTCCTTCAGGCCGGTTAGCGTGTCGGTCATGCCTGCCATCGCGGCTTCGGTGAGGACCTTGGTGGTCTCCTGGAAGCTTGCGGCAGAGATAAACGACTCAGACTGCAGCGATGCCTTGGTAATGCCCAACAACAGCGTCTTACCACGCGCCGGACGCGGCTTCTTGCCCTTGGCGGGCTCGTTACCGGTGGCTTCGGCGGCTTCGTTGGCGTCACGGTAGGCGGCCTTCTCGACGATCTCGCCTTCCTTGAAGCTGGTCCCGCCTGGCTCGGCGATCTTGTAACTGCCTGCCAACTCTTCATTGGCACGACGGAAACGGAACTTGTCGGCCACCTCACCGGGCAGGAACTTGGTATCGCCCGGATCGTCAATCTTGATTTTCCGCAACATCTGAGCGGCGATGGTTTCGATGTGCTTGTCGTTGATCTTCACACCCTGAGTGCGATAGACGTTCTGCACTTCTGACAGCAGGTACCCGTGCAACGCTTCTTCGCCGCGAATGCGGAGAATATCGTGCGGGATGACCGGGCCGCGGATGAGTGCGTCGCCGGCTTCGACCATGTCGCCGGTGTGGACGGTCAGTTCCTTGTCCTGAGGGACATGGTGTGCGCGTTCCATACCGGTTTCGTTGCGGATGATGACCGTGACCTTGCCACGACGACGATCCGAACGCAGTTCGATCGTGCCGCTGATTTCCGCCAGGACCGCAGGATCCTTGGGTTTGCGGGCTTCGAACAGTTCGGTGACGCGAGGCAGACCCGTCGTGATATCGACCGTACCGCCGGCTTCCTTGGGCTGACGGGCGATCTGTTGACCGGCCTGCACCTTTTCACCATCGGCGACTTCGATACGTGCCTTGGCGGGCAGATAGTGGAAGTCGAGGATCTTGCCATCCGACCCGATGATCGTGATACGCGGGTGACGCTCGCCTTTGTGCTCGGTGACGACCAGTTTCGCCAGACCCGAACCCTTCTTTTCTTCCTCGAGTCGGACGGTTTCGCCTTCCTCGATGTCTTCGTACTTCACGGCACCCGACTTTTCAGCCAGGATCGGCGTGATGTGCGGATCCCAACTGACCAACTGCTCGCGAGCTTTAACCTTCGCGCCGTTGGCGACCAGGATTGTCGCACCATAGGGGACTTTGAACTTTTCAAGCTCGCGGCCTTTAGCATCGACGACGGCAATTTCGCCGTTACGCTTCAGCGAGACCAGTCGCTTGTTCCCTTCCGGATCGGTGACCTGAACCGCCGCGATATCGCGGTGTTCGACCACGCCGGGGACCGAGCACTTGATGTCGTTTTCGATCAACTGGCTGCTGGCGACGCCACCGGTGTGGAACGTACGCATCGTCAACTGCGTGCCGGGTTCGCCGATCGACTGTGCCGCGATAATACCGACGGCAAGGCCCTCTTCGACCAGCTTGCCGACCGACATATCCACGCCGTAGCAGCGGGCACACAGACCGCGCGGGCTTTCGCACGTTAGCGGGCTGCGAACGCGGATCGATTCGAGCTTGAGCGCCTTAAGCTTGTTGGCGATCTCGATCGTGATCAACTGGTTCTCAGCGACGATGGTTTCGTCAGTGATCGGGTTGCGGATCGTATCGCGTGCGGTTCGGCCGACGATCATGTCTTCCAACGGCACTTCGACCGTCTCACCCTTATAGATGGTGGACTTGGTGACACCATTGACGGTGCCGCAGTCGATGATCTGGATCATGACGTTTTGCGCCACATCACAAAGCTTACGCGTGAGGTAACCCGAGTCCGCCGTCTTCAGCGCGGTGTCGGCCAGACCTTTACGGGCACCGTGCGTGCTGGAGAAGTATTCCAACACCGACAGACCTTCGCGGAAGTTGGACTTGATCGGGGTCTCGATCATCTCGCCTGACGGCTTGGCCATCAGACCACGCATACCGCCAAGCTGTTGCATCTGTGATTTGTTACCACGAGCACCCGAACCCAGCATCATGCTGATGGGGTTGAGATAACGCAGCATACCCTTGGACTGGGCTTCTTCCTTGGAGACCGGTCGGCCACCCGCGTCGCGATAGTCGGTCTCCAGACCTGCGAGCAGATCGGCGGCCACTTTCTCGCGGGCGTGCGACCAGATTTCGATCAACTGGGCGTAGCGTTCCTGTTCGGTGATCGCACCCATCTTGTAGTTCTTTTCGACGCGATCGGCCTTCTTCTGACCGTCGTCGAGGATGGCGGCCTTGGTGTCGGGGCTGCGGACGTCGGTGATGCCGAACGACAACGCCGCCAGCGTGCTGCGACGGAAACCCAACGCCTTCATGTTATCCAACAGGTCGATTGTCGCCGGACGACCAAGCTTGGCGTAGGTGTCGGCGATCACGCGCGACAGACCTGACGCCTTGAGGGCGTAGTTATAGAACGGCATCGACTTGGGCAGGATGTCATTGAACATGCAACGGCCGACCGTCGTGAGGACGATGTGGCTTTTGTACTTCTTGGGCATCTCCGCCGCCGGGACGTGTGCCGCGTCAAGGCGTTTGCGGTGTTCTTCAATGTGCTTGAAGCTGACCTGATTAATCGGCAACGCGCCGCTGTTGTCATCCGGGATGACCGCATCGCGATCGGGCAGACGAACGAAGATGCGCGTGTGCATCGCGATCTTCCGCTGCTCAAACGCCATCAATGCCTCGACCGGCGAATTGAAGACGCTGTACTCGCCCAGATCGCCTTCACGCTCGACCGTGATGTAGTACGACCCCAGCACGATATCCTGCGAAGGCGTGATAATCGGCGAGCCGTTGGCGGGCGAAAAGATGTTGTGTGGGCTGAGCATCAGCACATGCGCTTCGGCCTGTGCTTCAACCGACAACGGCAGATGGACCGCCATCTGGTCGCCGTCAAAGTCGGCGTTGAAGCCTTTGCAGACCAGCGGGTGGATCTTGATCGCGTTGCCTTCGACCAGCACCGGCTCAAACGCCTGAATACCCATGCGGTGAAGCGTGGGGGCACGATTCAACAGCACCGGGTGTTGGTAGATGACTTCCTCAAGAATGTCCCAGACTTCCTGGTCGCGACGCTCGAGCATGCGCTTGGCAGATTTGATGGTGTCGGCCAGTCCGTGCTCCTTGAGCTTGCGGATGATGAACGGCTGGAACAATTCCAGCGCGATCTTCTTGGGCAGGCCGCACTGGTGCAGTTTGAGGTCGGGACCGACGACGATGACCGAACGTGCCGAATAATCGACGCGCTTGCCAAGCAGGTTCTCGCGGAAGCGGCCTTGCTTGCCTTTGATCATGTCCGTCAGTGACTTGAGCGGACGGTTGCTTGAGCCGAGCACCGGACGACGGCAACGGCCGTTATCGAACAGTGCATCGACGGCCTGCTGCAGCATGCGCTTTTCATTGCGGATGATGACTTCGGGCGCGTTGAGATCGACCAGTTTCTTCAGACGGTTATTACGGTTGATGATTCGGCGATACAGATCATTCAGATCGCTGGTCGCAAAGTTGCCGCTCTCCAGCAAAACCAGCGGCCGCAGATCGGGCGGGATGACCGGGATCACGTCCATGACCATCCACTCGGATTTGTTTTCCGAGTTGCGGATGGCTTCGATCATCTTCAGACGCTTGGTCAGATCCTTCAGCTTTTGCTTGCTGTTGGTCTTTTCGATCTCGCCGCGGATTTTGACCTGCTCGGTTTCGAGATTCAGGGCGTTGAGGAGCTTTTTGATGGCTTCGGCGCCCATCTCGGCCTCAAACTCGCCGGGGAATTTTTCGTAGGCGGCGCGGAACTCTTCTTCGGTCAGAAGTTGCTTGCGTTTCAGGGTCGTCTTGCCCGGTTCGGTGACGACGTAATCCTGGAAATAGATGATCTTTTCGATGTCGCTGGTCTTCATGTCCAGCATCGCACCGAGGCGCGAGGGCAGGGCTTTGAAGAACCAGATGTGGACGATCGGGGCCGCGAGGTTGATGTGGCCCATGCGCTTGCGACGCACGCGCGAGTGCGTGACTTTGACGCCGCAACGGTCGCAGATGATGCCTTTGTATTTCGTGCCCTTGTACTTGCCGCAAGAGCATTCCCAATCGCGCTCCGGACCAAAGATCCGCTCGCAGAACAGGCCGTCCTTTTCGGCACGATAGGTTCGGTAGTTGATGGTCTCGGGCTTCTTCACTTCGCCGAAGGACCACGAACGAATATCGTTCGGGCTGGCGAGTTGAATCTTAACCGAGCCGTAATCGTTCACTCTGTCGTACAGGGCTTCTGACATCTTTGAGTCTCCGTATTCGCAGTCTTCAAGATGGACGCGTCACACGTCCATCGGGGCAACCCCACATTACGCCATCAAATCTTCCCGATACCCTTTGCCACCCTTCGGGGTGGTTGAAAGTTTCATCGTCGGTGGTTTGGGATCTTCAGTTTTTGTCGTCTGCTGGGCTTCGCGGATCGTCTGGCTTCCCAGAAAATCCATCACCAATCCACAGACCACCAGCAGCCCGCCAACCACCGAAACGGCGAGCCACGTTTGTTCTTTTTTCTCACTGACCATCGCCAGCCCGACCGGCACCAACCCCACCACCACGGCGATCGCGCCGAAGCAGAAGAGAAATACGCCGAGTCGTCGCAGAGCAGAGGCCATCACACCTTTCGTACATCAGGCCGACTTCTTTCGCTTCAATGTCGGACCATTCACCGTGTCGCGAATCTCCAGATACTTTTCTAACGCTTCATTCACCGACTGTTCGTTCGGAAAAGCTTTCAGCAGTTCCGGACGAATCGCAACCAGTTGCTTGCGCCATTGGCGATACTTTCGCCACGCACCGAGCCCCTGGACCACCACGCCCGTCTCGAAGTCCACCTCGGACGGCCCTTCGTAGGCCAGCTCCGTGGCGGACGCCTTAACGTTCCTGTGCTTTGGCTTTGCGTTTTTCATAACTTTGTCGCTCGGCCAAAGTAGCCTTACGTGCTGTCACAGTCCGAAACAGGTCTTCTTTCAACTCCACGAACACAATAAACAACACTCTCAGCCGCTGACTCATTCCGATCGCCTGAATACGATCCTCGTTATAAGAATGCTTGATATCGTCCCTCAACAGGGCATACGGGTCATCGAACACGGTTGAAGCTTCATCGAACGTCACACCATGATTCCGCACATTCTTCGCGGCCTTCGTGTCGTCCCATTCGAATCGCAACTCGCTCACACGTCGTCTACTCCTTCTGAATTACTTCAAACCCACGCGGTTTAACGTCGCCAGCCTTGCGTCGTTTGCGGCGGATGATCCACAACGGAACACCCACCGCCAAGCACGTCACCCCGACCACGCCGAACACCGGCTTCAGGGCGAGGATCGTGCATCCGAAACAGGCGAGAATCACGGTCAACCTCGCATTTGCGGTGGGCTAAAAGCCCACCCTACTCACTTTTTCTCGTCTTCCTTCATCACAACCTCGAAGCCGATTCCTTTCGGACTCGGACCCCACTTGATGGATAGCAAGACGAAGGACGTCAATGCGATCCCGAGTAGGGCAATACCTACGGCAGACACTACGTTTATCCCGGCGTACATAATCTTGACCCGCTTGGCACCCTCGGTCAGCACAAGAAGGCCAGCAAGACCAATCAAGACTGTCGCCAGAATCCATCGCGTCACATCAGATCCTCATCCATCGCCGAGGCCGCACCTTGTTTCTTTTCGAGTTGGATGTTTAGACCCAACCCACGGATTTCGTTACAGAGCACGTCGAACGACACCGGCGTGCCGGCCTCGAGCGTGTTGGTGCCCTTGACCATGCTCTCGTAAATCTTGGTACGCCCTTCGACGTCGTCGGATTTGACGGTGAGCAGTTCTTGAAGAACGTACGCCGCGCCGTAGGCTTCCAAGCCCCAGACTTCCATCTCACCGAATCGCTGGCCGCCGGTGCGGGCTTTACCGCCGAGGGGCTGCTGGGTGATCAGGCTGTACGGGCCGGTCGCACGGGCGTGGATCTTGTCATCGACAAGGTGATGCAACTTGAGCATGTACAGATAGCCAACGGTGGTGCGTTGCTCGAACGGTTCGCCGGTGCGGCCGTCATAGAGCTGGATTTTGCCACCGTATGGCATCTGGGCGTCGATCTCGCGCGGACTGAGCGGCACCTTCTTGGCGGCGCGGTCCTTGCGACGTTCGACGACGGTCTTGTTGGCTTCTTCGACGGCCTTGAAGATTTCTTCTTCGTTGGCACCGTCGAATACGGGAGTGACTGCCTGGAAGCCCAAGACCGCCGCCGCCCAGCCGAGGTGCGTTTCAAGAATCTGTCCGACGTTCATGCGGCTGGGCACGCCCAGCGGGTTGAGCATGATATCGACGTGCGTGCCGTCTTCGAGGAACGGCATGTCTTCTTCAGGAACGATGCGGGCGATGACGCCCTTGTTCCCGTGACGACCTGCCATCTTATCGCCGACCGACAACGCGCGTTTGGTCGCGACATAAACCTTGACCATTTCCAGCACGCCTGAAGGCAGCTCATCGCCGCGCTTCATGTGTTCCATCTTGCGGGTCTTTTCCTTCAGAACGCCCTGAATGCGAGGCCAGAAACGGGAGTGCGTGTTGATCGCCTGCTCCTTGGCTTCCTTGCTGCCTTTGATCCAGTCGATCTTGAAGTTTTCGACCTGCTCAAGCACGACTTCCATGTTGTCCGACTGGGCCACCTTCTGGCGGGTATCCGGATCGACCATGGTCTGCCCGGTCACGTCGTTCATCTCGTTGATCATCTGTCGGAAGATGTCGACGGCACGGGCGTTCTGCTCTTTCTCGTATTTGTCAATTTCCTTCTTGAGTGCCTTCTTCTGGTCGTCGCTCATGTGCATGCGACGGCTGAAACGCTGGGTGTTGATAACCACGCCTTCTTCACCGGCGGGCATTTCCAGCGAGTCGTTCTTCACATCTTCCCCGGCGCGGCCGAAGATCGCGTGCAGAAGCTTCTCTTCGGGTGTCAGTTCCGACTTGCTCTTGGGGCTGATTTTGCCGACCAAAATATCGTTCGGACCGACGCGCGTC
>JBGSMH010000107.1:0-6288 GCA_041740275.1 Phycisphaerae bacterium | reverse complement strand
TCATTGGGAATGAACTGCTTGGGCAGGATCGCGGTGATGCCGATATCGACGTGTGCCTCCGGGCGGACGATTTTCTTATCGTGTTTGAGTTGATGCACCGCCTCTTCAAGCAACTGGCAGTACATCTCATACCCGACCGTCGCGATATGCCCACTCTGCTCCGGGCCCAGAACGTTGCCCGCGCCGCGCAATTCCAGGTCCCGCATCGCGATCTTGAACCCTGCACCCAGATGCGAATACTCCTCAATCGCCTTAAGCCGCTTGGCGGCGATATCCGTGACCGGCCGATCCGGGGGCAACAGCAGATAGCAGTACGCCCGGTGTTTCCACCGCCCGACCCGGCCGCGCAACTGGTGCAGTTCGCTTAAGCCGAAGCGGTCCGCATTATTGATGATGATCGTGTTGGCGTTGGGGATATCCAGGCCCGATTCGATGATGGTCGTGCAGACGAGAATGTCGGCGTCGTGGCGGATGAACTTGAGCATCGCATCTTCCATCTCGCCATCGCCCATCTGCCCGTGGCCGATGATCACGCGGGCGTCGGGGACCATCTGCTGGATCTCATCGGCGATCTCTATGATGTTGGCGACCCGGTTGTGAACAAAATAAATCTGCCCCTCCCGCTGCAACTCCCGCAAAATCGCCAGTTTGATGCGATTCTTGTCATGCGCCATCACCTCGGTCACCACCGATCGGCGATCCTGCGGCGCGGTCGTCAGCGACGAGATATCCCGAAGCCCCAGCATCGACATGTGCAGCGTGCGTGGGATCGGCGTGGCGCTCATCGTCAGCACGTCCACTTGCGTGCGCATCTGTTTGAGCCGCTCCTTATGGGTGACGCCAAATCGCTGCTCTTCATCGACGACGACCAAACCCAGATCGCTAAACTTCACGTCTTTGCTCAGCAATCGGTGCGTGCCGATGATCACGTCGACCTGACCTTCTCCAAGTGCCTTGAGCGTCTCTTTGGATTCCTTGCCCGTCTTGTATCGCGAGATCGATTCCACTCGGAACGGGTAACTTGCCATTCGCTCGCGAAAAGACCGGTAATGCTGTTCGGCCAGCACGGTGGTGGGGACCAGCACCGCGACCTGTTTTCCGGCCTCGCACGATTTGAACGCCGCCCGCATCGCAAGCTCGGTCTTGCCGTAACCGACGTCGCCGCACAGCAGCCGATCCATCGGACGCGGGTTGATCATGTCCTGTTTGATCTCTTCGGCGCTGGTGACCTGATCGGGCGTGGGCGTGTACGGAAATTCGGCCTCAAACTCCTTCTGCCACTCGCTATCGGGTGGAAACGCCGTCCCCACCTGCGCCGCTCGCGACGCCTGCACCTCGATCAACTCCGAAGCCATGTCCATCACCGCTTCGGCGACCTTTTCCTTCTGCTTATCCCAAACGCCCGACCCCAGCCGCGACAGTTGCGGCGTCCCGCTGAAACCGCCGACGTATTTCTGAATCAGGTTCACCCGCGCCGCCGGGACATGCAGCGTCGCGTCATCGGCAAACCGAAGCGTCAGATACTCTTCGGTTCGCCCGTCCTTCTCCATCGTTTTCAGACCCAGAAACTTGGCGATCCCGTGCGCCACATGTACGACATAATCCCCCACCTGCAGATCCAAAAAGCTATCGACTGGTTTGGCGTTGATCACGCGCGTGACACGACGCCGCACCTCAAAGCGATGAAACAATTCGTGATGGCCGATCAGGAGCAGCGATCGGCCGGCGTCGTTTCTTGACTCCCAAACGAATCCGCGGTGCAGATACCCGATCGGCAGACCGATCTTTGCCGACAGTCCCGGGCGCTCGGCATCCAGCAGTTCACCGAAGCGTTTGCGTTCCCCCTCATTTTCACAAAAAACGACTACTTCATGCGTCTCAGATAGCTCGGCCAACTCATGCACGGCCTTTTTGGCTTCGGTCTCAAACTTCTGCATCGACCGGATCGGCAATGCCAGCCGGGTCGGCTCTTTTTCTCCCACCAAAGTCGGCACACTCGACAACCCCTGATCAAACTCACTCATCTCCAACAGCGCAAACTCTGCGGCGTGTCGGAGGATCGCGTTCAGAGGATAAATGCCGCGTTGATCGGGCACGCGATCCAGATAGCTGCGCGCCTGTTCCTGAATCTCCAGCGGCTGATGCAACGTGACGATCGTCTCGGGCAGCAGATACGCAAACAGATGGGTTTGCGCGGAAGTGGTCGCAATCTGCCCTTTGATATCCACGATGTCTACCGATTCCAGCGGGTCGCCGGAACCAAGCGTATCCAGATCGAATCGCTTGAGGGTTTCGATCTGATCGTCGAAGAAATCGACGCGTACGGGTAGGCCGAGTAATTCGGTCTTTTCGGTGTCATTGTCGCTGTCGAAGGTGCCGGGGAGATAGATGTCGATGATCCCGCCACGGACGGCAAAGTCGCCGGGCACTTCGCACTGATCGACGCGATTAAACCCGTGGTCGGCCAGCCAGACGATCAACTTCTCCGGTTCGAGGGTCAGCCCGTTGCTGAGCTGACGCACGAGGTGTTTGAGCTCATCCCGAGCCGGGATCGGTTGCATGAGGGCCTGGATCGGCGCGACGAGCATGTCGGGCTGTTTGCCCGATGCCAGCCGCGTCACCAGTCGCATTCGGGCTGACGCCTGCTCTTCACTGACCCGGCCGATATTGCCGGCGACTTCCAAGCTGGCCAGCACATCGGGACGCTGGCCGGTGAATAATTCGATGTCGTCGGCAATGTCGTCGGCTTCGTCCAGATGCCCACAGACAAAGAGCAGCGGCTTTTTGAGTTGTGATCGCACCGACGCCACCACCGCCGACGCACTCGATCCCCACAGCCCATAGGCGGCGGCGATTCGATCAGTGTCGAGCGTTCGCGCAAGTCTGACCAGATCGTCAGCGGCCAATAGCCGCCCGATCGCGTCGGGAAGAACAGATTTCATGGACTGAATGCTAGACGGGTTTGGCTTCCGGTCAAGCGCCAACCAGACGCGAATGTGCCCTTGCCCCGTCAGCGACAACCATGGAAAAGCCCACGGCGTTTTCACGCCGTGGGCTGGGAGTTTCTGGAGATGAACCGGACGAGCCTTAGTTGGCTCGGCTGGTCAGCAGCGGGAAGTTCTGCTGCTCGATTTCGCGTTGGATGATAATGGTCGGCTTGACCATGATCAGCAACACGCTCTCGTCACGGGCATAGCCGCGGTTGGTGAAGGCACGTTTGAGGAACGGCACCTTCGAAAGCACCGGCACGCCGGACTCACGTTCGATTTCGCCACTGACCGTCGTGCCACCCAGCAGCAGCGTACCACCATCGGGCACCGAGACGCTGGTGCGCACTTCGGTGATTTCGATTTCGGGCTGCTGGATGAACCCGACGCTGCCGGTCACGGTGCCGCCACCGCCGGTATCATCATCATCATCATCGTCACCGCCACCACCAGTGGTTCCACCAAAGACCGGGAAGGTCTGGATACCGATGATGCGCGACAACTGCGGACGCAGCGTGAGGGTGACGTACTTGCGATCGGCAGAGACCGTTGCGGCAACGTCAAGCACCACACCCGACTGAATGACATCCACGGTCGGGTCATATCCCTGCGCATCGGTTCCGACGACGGGCGTCAAGTCGCTGACGTAAGCGATCTGACGTGCCACCAACACGTAGGCGCGTTGTCCGTTGAACAGCGTAACGCGCGGTGCGGTCAACTGCGTGATGTTCTGATTGCCTTGCGTCGCCCGGATAAGCAGGCTGGCTTGGAAATCGTCCAGGAACATGTTGATCGTCGTCGAGAGGTTGGGCGTGGCGAACGAACCGGCAAGGTTGCCGTTGATGCCCGTGCCCAAACCACCGGCAGTGGTGAAGTTGGCGGTATTGTTCGAAACCGCGATCGGACCGACGCCTGTCTGCTGTTTGCCATCAATACCGATGGGCAGCGGCGAGGTGCCGGGAATCAGTCCGGCAAAGACGTTGCCGTCGTTGTTCATGTAGAAGTCAAAATCGACGCCGATGTCTTCCAGGAAGTTGCGTTGAACGGTCAGGAAGCGAGCTTCGACCATGACCTGGATCGAACGCTGTTCACGCAGTTTTTCCAGGAGCGAACTGATCTGGCGATGCACTTCGGGGGTCTGGGTGACGATCAACTGTCCGCCCAACTCGCGGAGCGAGCCAAGCTGACCGCCGTCTTCTTTCCAGGTTCCGACGCCGATGGTTTCGCGGATCAGGCTGGTGATCTGTTCGACGAGTTCTTCGCGGGTGGGCGTGTTTTCGTCATCATCATCGTCGTCATCGCCGCCACCGCTACCGCCACCGAAGAGGCCGCCACCACCACCGCCACCACCATTGCCACTGCCGCCACCGAATCCACCGCCACCATCGCCGCCACCATTTCCGTTATCGGTCAGGCTGAAGTCCGGGGCATTGGAGAAGTCGGGGATTGCGATGATCAGATCGCGGATGTCGTAGGTACGGGTTTCGACGTTGCGGGCCAGGTCCTCTGTCGTGCTGATGGTAATGACGCCTTCATCAACGGTGTAACCCAGTTGGCTGGTCGTCGCCCCACCACCGACACTCTCGAGGATGGTACGAAGCACTTTGGAGAACTTGACGTTGCGGAGACGAGTGGAAACCGGTGCGTTGCGGTCGATGTTCGCCGCTTCAAGGGCTTTCCAGTTGACGAAGATGTTGGCCTGCGTCGTGTCACGCAGGAAGTCCACCACATCGGCAAACGCCACATCCTGGAAGCGGATTTCAGGCAGGCTCTTTTCCAGGAGACCCGCAACCGCTTCATCGGCGGCAGTAATGGCGCGCTCTTCACGAACCGTCTGCTCGCGTCGAGCCGACAAATCCGGCCAATCCGCGGGATAGGTCAGGATGTCCGAATACGGGATCTTCGACTCATCCAGATTGTCATATGTCTTGATCCACTGCTCGACATAGGTCTGACGCAGCAGTTTCTGCTTATTGAGCGAAGCACGATCGAACAGAATCTGACGCACGCCACGGGCGTAGTCATTGTTCGGATCGATGGTCAGGATCTGATTGACGGTCTGGAGGGCTTCTTCGTACTTGCCCTGCTCGGTCAGACGTCGGCTATCGGTAATCAGCGACGAAATCGCCTGCTGACGGCCCAATTGTTCCTGACGTTCACGATCGGCGGCGGCGCGGGCGGATTCTTCCAAAGCCTCGGCACGAGCGCGTTCGGCACCGGTGATGCGGGCTTCTTCAAGTTGACGACGCGTCGAAGCGATTCGGCTATCAAAACCGCCGAGTTCTTCGTTGGTGAACACGCCGGGGTTCTGATCCGAGGCGGCATCCGCCTGGGTCAGCGCCTGGGCGGCGGCATCAAAGTTATTGCGGGCGATCTCAGCGTCGGCGCGAGCCAAAGCCAGATCAATGTTGAAAATGATCGAGCGACGCAGGGCTTCGATTCGGGTCGCTTCACGCGTGGTCAGATCCTGCTGGACCGGCGATACACCGGCGGCGGCGAGGGTGCGGTTCTTGCCCGCAAGTGCCGCTTCGTTGGCCGGATCGAGTTCCAACGCCTGGGCAAACAACTGCGAGGCGGTGTTGAGATTCTGTGCCTGCTCGGCGGCAGTGGCATCAGCCACCAATTTGCGTGACTGCGCGGCTTTGTTCTCGGCTTCGATCTGCTTGGCGGCGGCAATCTCGCGGAGCTTGGCTTCGTCGGGGTTGACCGCAGGAACTTCGGGCTTGACTTCAGGAGCAGGCTGATTGCCGGCTTGAGCCACAACCACCGGAGCAGCGTTGCCGGAGGCGAGCATCGCATCTTTGGCGGCTTTTTCGGCGTCGGCACGTTCCTTCTGATCCATTCGCTCCAAGTACTTGCTTGGTGCGTCTTCAAACCAGCCGGGCTTGTAGCCCAGCGCGACGGCCTTGTTGAAGTTCTGACGGGCGGCGATCCAATCGCCAGTGCGGTATTGATCACGAGCAGACAGGTAAGCCGAACGGGCCTGTGCGGCATCCGACGGACCGGCCTGTTCCTTTTCGATTAGTTCCAGGTACTCGCGGGGGCTCTTCTCGAACCAGCCGGGCTTAAAGCCAGCCGTCTGAAGCTGGGTGAAGCTGGCGCGGGCGGCGTCGAAATTGCTGGCTTTGTAATCGTTGACCGCAGAGGCGTAGAGCGCCTTGTAGTCCACTTCGGCGACTTTCGCGCCGGCATCGGCGACAGCCAATTGCTCGGCGGCTTTGGCTTTGGTGCCTTCGTCGGCGTACTGATTGGACGCCACGGATTTATACAATGTCGCGGCTTCGGCGGTGTTGCCGGCGGC